>CALMQC010000548.1 GCA_937871895.1 uncultured Roseateles sp.
TCCGCTTCACCAGGCCAGGCCAGATCGACTATCAGGCCCCAGCGTCCTGGAATCCCCCCCGCCGCAGCGTCACCACCAAGGTGTCACGCCACGCCGGCTCACCCGGCTGCAGCGGCTGGATGGGCGTGGTCTCGTGGATCACGCGGGCGTCGTCCAGCAGCACCACGGTCCAGGGCAGGGTCAGCGTGAAGCGCTGGCCGCTGGGGCCGTGGGCTTCAAACACGCGCGATTCGCCGCCCTTGATGCCGTGCCGCTCGACGAGGAACACCGCGACCAGGTCAACGCCGTCGCGGTGGGCGCCTTCGGGCGTCGGGCGGCCGATGCCTTCACTCGCGTCGATGCGGAACTGATGCGCCTCGATGAACCAGGGCCGTGTGCCGTGGAGCTGGTTGGTGACCTTGGCGAGGCCAAGCAGCAGCCGGCGCCAGACGTCGGTGGCCGTGACCTCGGGCAGCAGGGGCACAAACCAGCGCTCAATGCCGCCGTGCAGCGCGTTGTAGTCCACCGGCTGCCAGTGCGCGCGGTGAGGCGCCTGGGTGAGCTGGTCGCCCTCGGCCACAAAGCTGCCATGGCGGCGGAAGCGATAGCGGCCGCCGTCACGCAGATAGCCGTCGGGCGCGAGCGAATGCCAGCTGGGTTGCAGCGCGGCCAGCTCGTCGGCCTGGCAGCCGAGTGCGGCGCCGAGGTCGTTCGGGTGCAGCACGGCGTGGCCGTGCTCGCGCAGGGCAGTGGCCAATCCGGCGGCAGGTGTCCAGGGCGGTTCGAACATCAGGCGTGTTTATCTGCTTCTGAAGTGAACGCGTCCGCGAAGAACTCATCCCCTGGTAGCCCGCACTGCGCAACAAAGTCGCGCTGCGCCGCCTCCACCATCAGCGGCGCACCGCAGGCATAGACCTGGTGGCCCGAGAGGTCGGGCAGGTCGGCCATCACGGCCTGATGGACGAAGCCGGTGCGGCCGGTCCAGCCGGCGTCGGCTTCGGACAGCACGGGCACAAAGCGCAGCAGCGGCCAGGCCTGCGCCACCTGCTCGGCCCAGCTGCTCAGGTACAGGTCCTTGGCCTTGCGGCCGCCCCAGTACAGCACCATGGGGCGCTGGCTGCCCAGGTGGCGAGCGTGCTCGATAAGGGCCTTGATGGGGGCGAAGCCGGTGCCGCTGGCGAGCAGCACGATGGGCTTGTCTGAGTCCTCGCGCAGGAAGAAGCTGCCGAAGGGGCCCTCCATGCGCAGGATGTCTTTCTCCTTCATCGCGGAGAAGACGTGGTCGGTGAACTTGCCGCCCGGCATGTGGCGGATGTGCAGCTCGATCTGGCCCGTCAGGCTGTGGGGGGCGTTGGCCATCGAGTAGCTGCGCCGCGCGCCGTCGCGCAAGATGAACTCGATGTACTGGCCCGCGCGGAACTGGAAGTTGATATTGGCCGCCAGCTGCATGCGCAGCAGGGCCACGTCGTCGGCCGGCCGCTCGATGCTGATCACCCGGGTGGGCAGCTTGACGATGGGGAACTCGCCGGCACCGGGCACGCTGCGCGCCTCGACCTGGCAATCAGTCTCGGGCCGGGCGCAGCAGGTCAGGATGTAGCCAGCCGCTTCTTCTTCGGCCGACAGGGCTTTGGCCTGGTGGTTGCCGAGCTGGACACGGCCTTCCAGCAGCTTGCTCTTGCAGGAGCCGCAGGCGCCGTCCTTGCAGCCATAGGGCAGGCCCACGCCTTGGCGGATGGCGGCAGAAAGCAGGGTTTCGTCGGCCTCGACGCTGTACTGGCGGCCGGCGGGTTGGACGGTGATCTGGTGGCTCATGTCGCGGGCGAAATGGATACGGCCCGGGAGGGGGCCGTAGACTGGTTGGCATTCTCCCCCAAGCCTTCCTATGCCCCTGCGCCTCCTCATCATTGGCTGCGGTGACGTTGGCCTGCGTGTGCTGCGCCTGCTGGCCGGCCGCTGCCGCGTCTATGCGCTGACCTCATCGCCTGAGCGTTGCGCTGCGCTGTGGGCCGCTGGGGCCACGCCGCTAGTGGGTAATCTGGACGATCCGGCCACGCTGAGCCGGCTCGCGGGCTTGGCCGACATGGTGCTGCACCTCGCGCCGCCGCCCACCCAAGGCGAGGCGGACACGCGCACCCGGCATCTGCTGCGCTGCCTGGCCAAGGCCGCACCCAAACGGCTGGTCTACGTCAGCACCACCGGCGTGTATGGGGACGCGGGCGGTGCGCGTTTTGACGAGACCCGTCCCGTCGCCCCGGCCACGGCGCGCGCGCGGCGGCGCGTGGATGCCGAGCAGCAGCTCAGGCAGTTTGGTCGGCGCACGGGGGTGCGCGTCTCGATCCTGCGGGCACCTGGCATCTATGCGGCGGACCGCCCCGGCGGCGACCCGCGCGAGCGCGTGCGTGCCGGCAAGCCGGTGCTGGTCGCGGCAGACGACGTCTACACCAACCACATCCATGCCGACGACCTGGCTCGGGCCTGCCTGCGGGCACTCTTTGCCGGTTGGAGCCAGCGCGTCTGGCATGTATGCGATGACAGCGAGCTGCTGATGGGTGACTACTTCGATCAAATCGCTGACCGTGCCGGTCTGCCGAGGCCGCGCCGCATCACGCGGCAGGAGGCGGCGCAGGAGCTGACACCACTGAGCCTGAGCTTTTGGAGCGAGTCACGCCGCCTGGACAACCGCCGCGTCAAGCGCGAGCTGCGCTTGCGGCTGAACCACCCGCTGCCTTAACGCCGCCCCGAGCGCCAGTGGCGAATCAGCAGCCACGCGCCCAGCATGCCGCCGAGGTGCGCGAAGTGGGCGACGCTGCTGCGCGTCTCAAGACCCAGCAGCAGTTCGATGCCACCGAAGATGGCCACGAAGTACTTGGCCTTCATCGGGATGGGAGGGATCAGCGGCACGATGATGCGGTTCGGGAACAGCATGCCAAAGGACAGCAGCAGGCCGAACAGGGCACCCGAGGCCCCCACCGTCGGCGCCTGCGAGTGCATCAGATAGGTGACGAGCAGCTGCACGCCAGCCGCCGTCAAGGTGCTGGCCACCAAAATCTGGATGTAGCGCTTGGTGCCCCACACGCGTTCCAGTTCGCTGCCAAACATCCACAGCCCCAGCATGTTCATCAGCAGGTGGGTGAAGCTGCCGTGCAGGAAGGCGTAGGTGAGCAACTGCCAGGGCAGGAAAAACCCAGTCTGCAGCGGCCACAGCGCGAACCACGGCTCCAGCCAGGGCAGCAGCTCGAACAGGCAGAACAGCCCCACGCAGCTAAGCAGGAAGGCCTTGGTAACGGGAGGAAGCGAGGGCATGGGCGGCCGCAGTGTAAGCCAGCGATTCGCGCCACATGGGTGCCGCCAACCCCGGTTTGCGCGGGGGGCAGACACTGAGCTTCGAAGACGGTTGGTGCCCGAGGCCGGACTCGAACCGGCACACCTTTCGGCGGCGGATTTTGAGTCCGCTGCGTCTACCGATTCCGCCACTCGGGCCCGTCTTCGGCAAGACCCGCCATCACGGCGGGAAGGCGCGCATTATGCAGCAGCGGACATCGACCCACTGCCACAATGCGGCACCATGACTGATCGCCCTGCTTACCTGACCCTGGAAGACGCCATCGGGCGCACGCCGCTCGTCCGCCTGCAGCGGGTGTTGGGGCCGGATGCGCGGGGCAATGTGCTGCTGGCCAAGCTGGAGGGCAACAACCCCGCTGGCTCGGTCAAGGACAGGCCGGCCATCAGCATGATCCGGCGTGCCGAGGAGCGCGGCGAGATCAAGCCGGGCGACACCCTGATCGAGGCCACTTCCGGCAACACCGGCATTGCGCTGGCGATGGCTGCTGCCATGCGCGGCTACCGCATGGTCTTGATCATGCCTGAGGACCTGTCCATCGAGCGCGCGCAGACCATGAAGGCTTTCGGTGCCGAGCTGATCCTGACGCCCAAGACCGGCGGCATGGAGTACGCCCGCGACCTCGCCGAACAAATGGCGCGCGATGGCAAGGGCCGGGTGCTCGACCAGTTTGCCAATGCCGACAACCCGCGCATCCACTACGAAACCACGGGCCCCGAAATCTGGCAGGACACCGCCGGCCAGATCACGCATTTCGTCAGCGCCATGGGCACCACCGGCACCATCACCGGCACCTCGCGGTATCTGAAGGAGCAGAACCCGGCGGTGCGCATCGTCGGCGCGCAGCCGCAGGAGGGCTCGCGCATCCCCGGCATCCGCAAGTGGCCTGAGGCCTATCTGCCCAAGATCTATGACCCGAGCCAAGTGGACGAGATGATCTACGTGAGCCAGGGAGATGCCGAAGACATGGCCCGCCGCCTGGCGCGCGAGGAGGGTCTCTTCTGCGGCATCTCGGCTGCCGGCGCGTGCTGGGTGGCCTTGCAACTGGCGCGCCAACTCACGAACGCCACCCTTGTCTTTATCGTCTGCGACCGGGGCGACCGCTACCTCTCCACGGGTGTGTTCCCCGCATGAGCGAGTTCAAGTTCTGCCCGCAGTGCCGGGCTGAACTGGCACCGCTGGCGGCGATGGAAGACGGCGGCGAGCGCGTGCGCCTGCGCTGTGCCGACTGCGGCTTCACCCACTGGAACAACCCGACACCGGTGCTGGCGGCCGTCATCGAATGCACCGACCGCGAGGGCCGGGTGCTGCTGGCCCGAAACAGCGCCTGGCCGGGCCGCTTCTTTGGCTTGATCACCGGCTTCATGGAGGCCGGCGAGTCGCCCGAGGACGGCATCCGCCGCGAGATTGCCGAAGAGACGCAGTTGCAGGTGGATGCGCTCAGCCTGCTAGGCGTTTGGGAGTTCAAGCGCCTCAACCAGATCATCATTGCCTACGCGGCACAGGCGCACGGCGAGATCCGCCTCTCGCCGGAGTTGGCCGAATACAAGCTGTTGCGCCCGAGTGAGGTCAAATGCTGGCCTCAGGGCACGGGCCAAGCCATGGCCACGTGGCTGCGCCAACGCGGCATCGAGCCCCAGTGGCTCGACTTCTCCACCACCGACTGACCGAACGAACGACGGACGCGCCCTCATGGAAGTGCATCGCGAACTCGACACCCGCGGCCTCAACTGCCCGCTGCCCATCCTCAAGGCCAAGAAGGCGCTGTCGGAGATGGCCAGCGGTGAGCTGCTGCGCGTCGTGGCCACCGACCCCGGCTCCACGCGCGACTTCCAGGCCTTCTGCCGTCAGACCGGCCACGAACTCCTCGACCAGACGCATCTGGACGAGGAATACATCCACGTCCTCAAGCGCCGCTGATCAGAGCTCCAGCGACTTGAGAAAGTCCCGGAAGCCTGGGCCCAACTGCGGGTGGGTGAGGGCCAGTTCGACATTGGCCTGCAGGAAGCCTTCCTTGCTGCCGCAGTCATAGCGCTTGCCCTCGTAGCGGTAGGCAAACACCTTTTCCCGGCGCAGCAGGCCGGCAATGCCGTCGGTGAGCTGGATCTCGCCGCCCACGCCGCGCGGCTGGTTGGCGATTTCGTGGAAGACGCCGGGCGTCAGGATGTAGCGGCCCGCCACGCCCAGGCGCGACGGGGCCACTTCTGGCGCCGGCTTTTCGACGATGCGGGTCACGTCCACGAGGTGGTCATTGACCGGCGTGCCAGCCACGATGCCGTAGCGGCGTGTGTGCTCGGCGGGCACTTCCTGCACGGCCAGGATGGAGGCGCGCCATTCGCCGTATTGCTCGACCATCTGCTTGAGGATGGGCTTCTCACCCACCATCAAGTCATCGGCCAGCAGCACGGCAAAGGGGTGGTTGCCGACGAGGCGCTGGCCGCACAGCACGGCGTGGCCGAGGCCCAGGGCCTGGGCCTGACGCACGTAGATGCATTCCATGTCGTCCGGCTTGACGCTGCGCACGACCTCCAGCAGCTCCTGCTTGTTGGACTGTTCGAGCGCGACCTCCAACTCGAAGGTCATGTCGAAGTGGTCCTCGATCGGGCGCTTGTGCCGGCCGGTGACGAAGATCATTTCGCGGACGCCGGCGGCATAGGCCTCCTCGACGGCGTACTGGATCAAAGGCTTGTCGACGACGGGCAGCATTTCCTTGGGCTGCGCCTTGGTAGCCGGCAAAAAGCGGGTGCCAAGCCCTGCTACTGGGAAGATGGCTTTGGTGACGCTGGAGATGGGCATGAATACACTCTTCGAAGCTTGAGTCCGCGGCGATTGTTGCATCGCGGTATGACGGAGAGCCCGATTGACGGTCCTGATGTTGGAAGCGCTCGACGCCGAAGTTGTGCAGTGGTTGGCAGAACGGCACGACGCGCGCTTCGCCCCTGAACTGGTTGCTGACCCACTGGCGCTGCGCGCGGCGGTGGCGGGTGCGCGCGCGCTGATCGCGCCGCCCGAGCTGCCGATTGACGCCCGGTTGCTGGAATCGGCCGACGATCTTTGCATCGTGGCGCGCCTGCAGGGCGACATGGTCAATGTGGACCAGGACCTGTGCCGCGCCCGAGGTGTCGAGGTGGCGCGGGTGGTGTGGTCGAGCGCCAACGCTGAGGCCGAGTTCGCCGTTGGCGCGCTGCTGGACATGTTCCGCAACCCGTCCGATGGCGGGGCCAAACTGGGCCGTGAGCTCGGCTGCGCGACGGTCGGGCTGATTGGCATGACGCCCGTTGCCCAGGTGCTGGCACCGCTGCTGGCAAGCTTTGGCACGCGGGTGATGGGCTATGACCCCTCGCTGCATGCCAGTGATGACGAGTGGTCGCGCTGGGGCGTGGAGCCACTCAGCCTGATGGACCTGCTGCAGACCGTGGACGCGGTGGTGGTGCTCTTGCCCAGCTACGAGCGCTTTCGCGGCGTGCTCAGCGCAAGGGTGCTGTCCCACACGCGCATGGACCAGGTCTGGGTGGCGCTGAGCCCCTCGATGCTGTTTGATGAACTCGCACTGAGCGAGGCCCTGAACCGTGGCGCGATCCGCAGCATCTGGTTCGACGCGCTCGACCCCACTTGGCTGGAAGCCGGGCGCCCATTGGCGCGCCGCCGCGGCGTGCGCGTGACCGAGCGCCTTGCCAACCAGACGCGTGAGGCCGCTACGCGGGCCGCCTGGGCCATCGCGCGGCGCGTCGATGAAGTGCTCAGCCGAGACGTGCCCGCTGTTCGCGCAGCCGCCCAACGGTCGCGCTGAAGTCGGCCACACGGGCGCGCTCCTGCTCGACCACGGCGGCCGGCGCACGCGCCACGAAGCTCTCATTCCCCAGCTTGGCAGTGGCCTTGACGATCTCGCCGTCCAGGCGGGTGATCTCCTTGTCGAGGCGAGCGCGCTCGGCCTCGACGTCGATCTCCACCTTGAGCGCCAGCTTGGCCGCGCCTTGCACCAGCACGGGCGAGGAGGCGCTCTGCTTGGCGAACTCGGCCTCGTCCTCGATCAGCTCGACGGCTGACAGCTTGGCCAGCACCTTGAGCACCGGTGCCGCCTCGCGCAGGAAGCCGAGGTCACCGCCCACCAGCAGCGGCACGCGCTCGGCCGGGCTGAGGCTCATCTCGCTGCGCAGGCTGCGCGTCACGCCGACGACTTCCTTGAGACGTGCCATCCAGGCGTCACTCGCGGGGTCGATGCGCTCGGGCTGTGCCTGAGGGTAGGGCGCGCCGGCCAGGAATTCGGTCGTCTTGCGCGCGGCCACCGGGCCCACGGTCTGCCACAGCTCCTCGGTGATGAAGGGTGCGATGGGATGCAGCAGGCGCAGCGTGGTCTCCAGCACGCGGATCAGCGTGCGGCGGGTGGCGCGCTGCTGCGCCTCGTTGCCGGTCTGGATCTGGACCTTGGCGATCTCCAGGTACCAGTCGCAGTACTCGTCCCAGACGAAGCTGTAGAGGCTGTTGGCGACGTTGTCGAGCCGGTACTCGGCGAAGCCCTGGGCCACGGCGGCTTCGACGCGCTGCAGCTCGCTGACGATCCAGCGGTCCGCCGGGCTGAACTGGTTGTAGCCCTTGGGGCAGTTACCCCCTTCATGCGCGAGGCCACAGTCCTGGCCCTCGGTGTTCATCAGCACGAAGCGCGTGGCGTTCCAGAGCTTGTTGCAGAAGTTGCGGTAGCCCTCGCAGCGCTTGGTGTCGAAGTTGACGTTGCGTCCCAGGCTCGCGTAGCTGGCCATGGTGAAGCGCAGCGCGTCGGCGCCGTAGGCCGGCATGCCGTCGGGGAATTCCTTCTTCACCCGCGCCGCCACCTTGGGTGCGGTCTCTGGCTTGCGCAGGCCGGTGGTGGACTTCTGCGTCAGCGTCTCCAGGTCGCAGCCCTGGATCAGGTCCACGGGGTCGAGCACATTGCCTTCGCTCTTGCTCATCTTCTGGCCTTGCGAATCGCGCACCAGGCCGTGGATGTAGACATGCTTGAACGGCACCTGCCCAGTGAAGTGCTTGGTCATCATGATCATCCGGGCGACCCAGAAGAAGATGATGTCGTAGCCGGTGACGAGCACCGAGGAGGGCAGGAAGAGGTCCTGCTCCAGGGTCTTCTCGGGCCAGCCCAGGGTGGAGAAGGGCACCAGCGCCGACGAGTACCAGGTGTCCAGCACGTCGGGGTCGCGGCTCAAGGTCTTGCCCGGCGCCTTGGCCTGCGCCTCGGCTTCGGAGCGCGCCACGTAAACCTTGCCGTCTTCGTCGTACCAGGCCGGAATCTGGTGGCCCCACCACAGCTGGCGCGAGATGCACCAGTCCTGCAGGTTGTTCATCCAGTGGTTGTAGGTGTTGACCCACTGGTCGGGGAAGAAGGTCACGTCGCCCGAGGCCACGGCCTCGATGGCGCCGTCGGCAATGCTCTTCCCGGCGGCGCCCGGCTTGGTCATCGCCACGAACCACTGGTCCGTCAGCATCGGCTCGATCACCTGGCCCGTGCGCTCGCAGCGCGGCACCATCAGCTTGTGCTTCTTGACCTCAACCAGCAGACCCTGCGCATCCAGGTCGGCCACGATCTTCTTGCGGGCCACGAAGCGGTCCAGACCCCGGTAGGCCTCGGGCGCGTTGTCATTGATGCGAGCCTGAAGGTCCAGCACCGAGATCATGGCGAGGCCATGGCGTTGGCCGACGGCGTAGTCATTCGTGTCATGCGCGGGCGTGACCTTGACGACGCCGGTGCCGAACTCTTTGTCCACATAGCTGTCAGCGATCACCGGGATCTGGCGGTCGGTCAGCGGCAGTTGCACCAGCTTGCCGATCAGGCCCGCGTAGCGCTCGTCCTCGGGGTGGACCATCACGGCCACGTCTCCGAGCATGGTCTCCGGCCGCGTGGTGGCCACGACGACTGAGCCGGAGCCATCCGCCAGCGGGTAGCGGATGTGCCACAACGAGCCGTCTTCCTCTTCGCTCGACACCTCCAGGTCGGACACCGCCGATTGCAGCACCGGGTCCCAGCTCACCAGGCGCTTGCCGCGGTAGATCAGGCCTTCTTCGTAAAGCCGCACAAAGGTCTCGACCACGACCTTGGACAGCTTCTCGTCCATGGTGAAGTACTCGTGGGCCCAGGACACCGAGTCCCCCAGCCGCCGCATCTGGCTCGTGATGGTGTTGCCCGACTGCTCCTTCCACTCCCACACCCGCGCCACAAAGTTCTTGCGCCCCAGGTCATGCCGGCTCTGCCCGGCGGCCTGCAACTGCCGCTCCACCACGATCTGCGTCGCGATGCCCGCGTGGTCGGTGCCCGGCACCCACAGGGTGTTGTGCCCCAGCATGCGGTGGTAGCGCGTCAGCGAGTCCATCACCGTCTGGTTGAAGGCATGGCCCATGTGCAGCGTGCCCGTCACATTGGGCGGCGGCAGCTGAATGCTGAACGAGGGCTTGGCCGCGTCGAGCGTCGGGGCGTAGAGGCCGCTGGCTTCCCACTTGGGGCCCCAATGGGCTTCCAGGGCGGCGGGCTCAAAGGACTTGGCGAGTTCGGTCATGTCGGGGGCTGGAAATGGCAACGGGGCGTCTCCAGGCGGAGGCGCCCCGTCGAATGTCGGGGAATGGGGGATTTTCCTATACGGACCTGCGATCACATGAACAAGTGTTCGCCAGCATTTTGGCTGCGCCGGAACGCGGGGCTGCGCTGCGCGCAGGTGATCTCCGATCACATGAACAAGTGTTCCCCCGCGTTCTGGCTGCGCCCAAATGCAGGTTTCGCGCTTCGCGCTCGGTGCCCCTGTGGGTCACATGAACAAATGTTCCCCTGCATTTTCACCACCCAGGATGACGTAGTTCACCTTCTTGAGGTCAGCCAACTGCGTCCCACCCGCGTAGGAGATGGAGCTCTGCAAATCCTCCTCCATCTCCCGCAGCGTGTCTGACAGCGCGCCCTTGATGGGCTCCAGGATGCGCTTGCCCTCAACGTGGCGGTACTCGCCCTTGTTGAAGTCGGAGGCAGAGCCGTAGTACTCCTTGTAGCGCTTGCCATCGACCTCGACGCTCTGGCCGGGGGATTCCTCGTGGCCGGCGAAGAGGGAGCCGATCATGACCATGCTGGCGCCGAAGCGGATGCTCTTGGCGATGTCGCCGTGGTGGCGGATGCCGCCGTCGGCCACGATGGGCTTGGTGGCGACGCGGGCGCACCACTTCAAGGCCGAGAGCTGCCAGCCGCCGGTGCCAAAGCCGGTCTTGAGCCGGGTGATGCAGACCTTGCCAGGGCCGACGCCGACCTTGGTCGCGTCGGCGCCCCAGTTCTCCAGGTCGATCACGGCCTCGGGGGTGCCCACGTTGCCGGCGATGACGAAGGTGCTGGGCAGTTTGTCCTTGATGTGGGCAATCATGCGCTGCACGCTTTCGGCATGGCCGTGGGCGATGTCGATGGTCAGGTAGTCGGCGCCAACGCCTTCGGTGGCGAGGCGGGTCACCAGCTCATGGTCGGCTGGCTTGACGCCCACGCTCAGCGACACCAGCAGGCCTTTGTCGCGCATGGCGCGCGCATAGGCCAGGCTGTCGAGGTCGAAGCGGTGCATCACGTAGAAGTAGCCCTCGCGCGCCAGCAGCTCGGTGATGGACTCGTCCACGACGGTCTTCATATTGGCGGGCACCACGGGCAGCCGGAAGCGATGCGGGCCGAACTGCACTGAGGTGTCGCACTGCGCGCGGCTCTCGACGCGGCATTTGCGTGGCAGCAGCAGGATGTTGTCGTAGTCAAAGATTTCCATGGTGCGAAGGGGCAAACAGCCAGAAGGACTGTGGGTGACTATGCCGCAGGCCCGTGCCCGAAGAAGCGGCGATGAATACGGCGAGTTGTCCACCAGACGCCGGCCAGCACCAGCGGGATGGCGATACCGGCGCTGAGCTCGGGGCTCAGCGGCCACCAGCCCTGCAGCTTGAGCGCCTTGAACACATAAAGCAGCAGGCTGACCACGTAATAGGTGATGGCGGCGATGGAGAGGCCCTCCACCGTGGCCTGCATGCGCAGCTGGGTGCTCTGGCCTTCGGAAAGCTGGGTCAGCAGCGCCTGGCTGCGCAGGTCGGTGGCGATGTCGACGCGGGTGCGGAGCAGGGCGCTGGCGCGCTCGATGCGGCGGGACAGGTCGGTCAGCCGCTGGGCCGTGAGTGCCACGGTGGCCATGGCGGGTGACAGCCGGCGTTGCATGAATTCGCCCAGGGTCTGCGCGGCGCCCGACTTGCCCTCGTGCAGTTCGTTGATGCGGTTCTGGACCAGGGCGTGGTAGGCCTCGGTGGCGTTGAAGCGGTATTGGTGTTCGGCGGTCAGGTGTTCGACCCGAGCGGCCAGGGCAATCAGCTCGTCCAGCAAGGCGTCGGCCGAGGTGTCGCGCTGGTGCAGCCGCTCGGTGATGCTGGCCAGACCGGCTTCCACGCGGCCCAGCAAGGGTCCCAACGCCTTGGCCACGGGCAGGGCACGCAGGGCCATCAGGCGGTAGGTCTCGATTTCGAGCAGTCGCTGCGCGATGCGGCCCGCGCGGGTCTCGGAGGTGGCGTGTTCGGCGATGACGACGATGTGTTCCCAGCCCGTGGGGCGGAGCTGGAAGTCTGTCACCACGACGGAGTGACCGGGGCCCTGCACGGCCCCCATCACCGAAGCCACGATGGGGCTGTCGTCGAACCAGCTGCGCGCGTCGGCCACCACCTTGCCGGGCGAGCCCAGGTGCTGCTCCAGCAACACCAGCTTGAGCGCGGCAAAGGTGCGCCCCGGCACGTCGCGCAGCCAGTCTGCCGTCACGGCCGGGGGCAGGGCGTCGAGGCTCTCGGGCGTGGCGTCCAGGCCCTCAGGCAGCGTTTGCACCACCGAGTAGCGGGTGAACTCGGTGTGGCGCTCC
>CALMQC010000549.1 GCA_937871895.1 uncultured Roseateles sp.
AGGCTACTTTCGCCCGACCAAGCAGTGGGATCTGCTGATCATGAACAACCAGCGCCTCATCGCCGCCTTGGAGTTCAAGTCACAGGTCGGCAGCTTTGGCAACAACTACAACAACCGCACCGAAGAAGCGATCGGCACCGCGCAGTGCCTGTGGACCGCCTACTGGGAAGGTGGGCTGGGCGACTCGCCAAAGCCCTTCCTCGGCTGGCTGATGGTGGTGGAGGACGCGCCGGGTTCCACGACTCCGGTGCGAAACGAATCCCCGCATTTCCCCGTCTTCTCTGAGTTCCAGGGGGCCTCCTACCTCGACCGCTACGAGTTGCTTTGCCAAAAGCTCGTGAAAGAGCAGCTCTACACGTCCGCCTGCGTGCTCGCCACACCCGCCACGGCAAAGAAGACCGGGGCCTACCGCGAGCTGTCAGCACCAACAGGCCTTGGCAACTTCCTGAGTACCTTGGCCGGCCACGTTGCGAGCGAAGCGGCTCGGCAGCGCACATAGCTCACCGCACCGTCCGCCAAAAGCCGCAAACCGCCAAAGGCACCCTCTTCATCGGCCTCGAAGACGAAGCCGGCACCACCCAGGTCATCGTCTGGCCCCAGGTCTATGCCGAGCACCGCAGCACCATCCTGCGCGCCCGCCTGCTGGCCGCTGCCTGCAAGAGAGGATGAGCAGCCGGGATTTCAGGTGAACCACAATCGGCGCCACCCCAGCGCGTGCCCGTGAATCCTCCCGCCCCGACCGACCCCAGCACCACCTCCGCCTGGCGCGAGGTGATGGCGCTGTTTGACCGCTGGCTGCAGGCCGATGCGGCGCAGCGGGCCGCGCTGCTGGCGCAGTGCCAGGCGCAACAACCCGCACTGTTTGCGCGCTTGCAGGCCTTGATTGCGGCGGACGCAGCGGCGGAGGCCGGGCAATTCTTGGAGGCCATGCCGGCAGGTTTGCCCGTCTCAGCGGCCTTGGCCCAGCCCGGCCAACGGCTGGGCGCCTGGACGCTGCTGGAGCCCATCGGCAGTGGCGGCATGGGCCAGGTGTGGCGGGCCGAGCGCAGCGATGGGCTCTACAGCGCGCAAGTCGCCATCAAGCTGCTGCACGAGCGCGCCGCCGCGCTGGACACGGCTACGGCCGCAGTGCAGCGCGCCCGCTTTGCGCGCGAGGGCGAGCTGCTGGCGCGGCTGTCGCACCCGCACATTGCGCGGTTGCTGGACGCGGGCCTCACCCCCGAGGGCGCGCGCTTTCTGGTGCTGGAGCATGTGTCCGGCCAGGCCATCGATGCCTGGTGCGACGAGCACCGGCTGGACCTGCCCGCGCGCCTGCGGCTCTTCCTGCAGGTCTGCGAGGCGGTGGCCTTTGCGCACAACCACCTCGTGGTGCACCGCGACCTCAAGCCCGCCAACATCCTGGTGACGGACGAAGGCCAGGCCAAGCTGCTGGACTTTGGCGTGGCCAAGCTGCTGAATGACGACGCCGGCTTCGGGGACAGCGACCTGACCCGCGAAGGCGCTGCCGGCCTCACCCCCGCCTACGCGGCGCCCGAGCAGCTCAACGGCCAGCCCATCAGCACCGCCACCGACGTCTACGCCCTCGGGGTGCTGTTGTTCCAGTTGCTGTGTGGACAGCGCCCCTACGCCGGCAGCGCCAGCACGCCCGCGCAGTTGGTGCGCGACATCGTGGACACCGAGCCGCTGAACCTGGGTGCCGTGCAACCCACGCCCGAGGCCGCTGCGGCGCGTGGCGCG
>CALMQC010000550.1 GCA_937871895.1 uncultured Roseateles sp.
GAGACCTCGCCGATGGCCACGCTGGCCTGGCCGCCGCCGGGCACGCCGCCGGAGAAGGAATGGGAGATCCGCGCGACCCAGGGCCGCCCGATGTGCGGTGTCCGGGCCCGCATCGTCGACGTGGCCCTGGCCGAAGACCTCGCCTCGGGCGATGTCACCACCCGCGCGGTGATCCCCGCCGACGCGCTGGCCCGGGGCGCCTTCGTCTCCCGCGAACGCGCCGCGCTGGCGGGCATCGGTGCCATGATCAAGTCCAGCATCGATTCGGCGGATGCGCTGGACGAGATGGCGCAGCGTACCGGCATTGCCGTCGAATCGCTGTCGCTACTGGTACCTGCCGCCGAGTTGTCGGCGGTGTCCACCGAGAAGTTCGAAGCCGGGCTCAAGAAGCTGGCCACCGGCATGCTGGAGGCCGCGACCGGCTCGGAGGCGTCGGCACAGAACTTCGAAGCGCTGGGGGTGGCGGTCCAGAACCAGGACGGCACCCTACGCGACAGCGAACAGGTATTGCTGGATCTGGCCGACCGCTTCCAGGCCATGCCCGATGGCGCTGAGAAAGCGGCTTTGGCTGTCGATCTCTTCGGCAAAGCCGGTGCGGAGATGATCCCCTTCCTGAACCAAGGGCGGGAGGGCATTGGTGCGCTGAAGCAGGAGGCGGCTGAACTCGGGTTGCAGTTGTCCGCTGACACCGCCGCACAGGCGGGCAATTTCAACGACGCACTCGACAAGCTGAAGCTGGCCACCCAGAGCATCGGCAACCAGATCATCGCGTCCTTGCTGCCCGCCCTGAACGATATGGCCGGTGGCATGGTCGAGTCGGCCAAGCAAGGCGGCACGCTGCGCGTGATCCTTGATGGCGTGGTGCTGGTGCTAAAGACCCTGGCCCTCGGTGCCGCCACCGTCGGCAAGGCCTTCGTCGCCTTGGGCGAGGCCATTGGTGCCGGTGTGGCGGCGGCGGTCGAGGCGCTCAAGGGCAACACCGATGGGGCCAAGGCCATCATTGCCGACCTCAAGGGAAATCTGGTCAAACGGCTGGATGAACTGGCGTCCTTTCGTGACAGCCTGTTCGACCCCAAGCCCATCGAGGTCAAGGCACCCAAGATCCAGGCCGATCCGGAACTGCTTCAGCGCCTGACCAAGCCCAAAGCCGTCAAGCCAGCGCAGGACACGACCGGCGCGCAGACCACGCTGATGAAAGCGCAGCTGGACGCCGAGTTCGCGCTGCTCAAGGACGGTCTGACCCGGCAACAAACTGCGCTGGATGCTGCACTCGAAGACCGTCTGGTTTCGGTGCGCGACTACTACACGCAGAAAACGGCCATCGAACAGCGCGAGGTCGATGCCGAGATTGCCCGCAAGCAGCAGGAGCTGGCCCGCAGTCAGCAAGTCGCCGCCACGGGCAAATCGGAAAACGACCGACTGAAAGCCAAGGCCGAGGTCGCCAAGGCGGAAGCCGACCTGATCACGCTCAACAACCGGCGCACGGACATCGAGCAGGCCAATGCGCGCAAGGCAGCGCAAGCCGAGCGTGAGCTGGCCGATGCCTTGGCGCAGGCGCGTGAGGAACTGGCCCAGATCACCGGCACCGCCACGGATGCCGACCGGCAAGCAGCCATTGAGCGCAGCTACCGCGATCTACGGGCGCGACTGGCGGCAGAAAGCGATGCCGACGGCGTGTCGCTCGTTGATCGGCTGATCAATGTGAAGGCTGCACAGGCCAATCTGGCTGCGCTTGAAGCTCAGTGGCGGCAAGTCACTGAGCGTCTGCGTAATGCGCAGGAGGCCATTCAGACCCAGCAGCAGGCTGGGCTGCTAACCGAAGCACAGGCGCGTCAGCAGATCGTGGCCTTGCAACAGCAATCAGCCACCGAGATGGAGCGCCTGTTGCCGACCATGCAGCAAGCTGCGCAGGCCATCGGGCCGGATGCGGTGATTCGCGTGCAGGCGTGGCGCAACGAGCTGGATCGCACCAAGCTCACCGTCGATGAAATGGCCCCGCTGTGGAATCGCATCGGCGAGAGCTTTGGTGGTGCGCTCAACGGGATGATCACCGGCGCGCAGACCTGGCGGAGTGCCTTGGCGAGCATCTTTCAGCAGGTGGCCGACGCCTTCCTGCAGCAAATCGTGATCCAGCCGTTCCAGCAGTGGATCGCCATGCAGGCGCGGATGCTGGCGCTCAAGCTCGGTTTCATCCAGCAGGAGCAGACCGTCGATGCGGCGGCCAGCGCCGCCAAGGTCGCCCAAAAGACCACCGAAACCACCGCCGTGGTGTCGATGGATGCGGCCAAGGCGGGAGCCGGGGCGGCGGCGTCGCAGGCTTCCATTCCCTACGTTGGCCCGGCACTCGCGGTGGCCGCGATGGTAGCCATGGTCGCCGCTGTGATGGCGCTCTTGGGTGGCATCAAGAAGTTCGCGGGAGGCGGCCTGGTCTCCGGGCCGGGCAGCGCCACCTCGGATTCGATCCCGGCGCGTCTGTCCGCAGGCGAGTACGTGGTGCGGGCGGCCGCCGTGCGCCAAGTCGGCGTGGCCTTCCTCGACTCGCTCAACGGCTTGTCGGCAGGCCCACGTTTCAAGGGTGGCGAACTGGCCTTCGCAGCGGGCGGGCTGGTACCGGAGGTGAAAGTGCCGCCCGCGCAGCCGCAGATGAATCAGGCCGTGCGCATCGTCAACGCGGTCGATCCGGGTGTGACCCACGACCACCTGCAGTCGCCTGCCGGAGAGAAAGTCATCGTCAACATCATCGGGCGCAATGCACGGGCCATCCGTGCGGCGCTGCAAGGCTGAATTTTCAGGGGAAAGTCCAATGGCACTTCTGTTCATCGACGGTTTCGATCACTACGACCCACAGGCCGTGGACAGCTTTGGCGATCCGTGGCTCGCACGTGGCAAAGCGGCCTACCTGTCGCCGCAGGCCACCCGGATCAATGGCCGTCGTCCGTCCTCCTATGCCCTGCGTTTGCCGGAAGGTTCGGGTGGCGGCTATGTCAAGAACCTCGACGCCACCAAGACCAGCCTGATCGTCGGGGCAGCCATTCGCG
>CALMQC010000551.1 GCA_937871895.1 uncultured Roseateles sp.
CGGTGAACAGGACGATGAACCACTGCACCAACGCCAGCACCTGAGCCAGACGGCCACCGCCGCACCGGCCCACCTGGCCGCGCACTGGCTGGCCGCCAAGCAGCCGGCGCAGGCCCTGCCCTGGCTGGAGCGCGCGGCCGACCAGGCCCACCGTCAATGGCGCCCGGTCGAAGAAGCTCGCTTCCTGAGCCAGATCGCCGAGCTGCTCGAAGCCCTGGACCCAGCCCGGCTGCCGGCGGTGATGCTTAAGCTGGCCGGCGCGCTCGTTGAGGCGCAGGGCTTTGAACCTGCCACCGTGCCGCTGGAGCGTGCGCTGCACGTGGCCGCCGAAGGCCCCGAGCGACTGCGGGCCTTGCTGATGCTGGCGGACATCCAGTTCAACCGCTTGATGCCCGAGGCCAGCGCCCGCACCGCCGAGCAAGCCCAGCAATTGGCCCGCGCTCTGCAGGACACGCCACGCCTGGCCGAGGCCGTGCTGCGCCGCCACCGCGCGCTGTGCATGGCCGGCCGCGCGGCCGAGGGGGAAGCCTTGTGGGCGGCCGAGCAAGGCTGGATGGCTGGCCACGAATTCAGCGCCGAGCTCACCTCCGACCGTGGCTGGGTGCTGGACCGCCTCGGCCGGCCGCAGGAGGCTCGGCGCTGGCACGCCCGTGGCTGTGCCCTGGCTCGCGCGCAGGGCCGCCCGGTGGACGAAGCCGTGGTGCTGGGCAATGAAGCGCAAAGCATGCTGCTGGCCGGCGAACCCGCCGCCGCCCACGTCTTGCTGGACCGCATCGACGCACTCAACGCCCGGCACGAAGGCCTGCACGACGCGAGTGACTACCTCGCCGTCCACCGCGCCTTTGCCGCCGCCCAGCAGGCGCACTACGGCCAGGCACTGCAACACCTGGAGCGCGCGCTTGGCGCGGCAGGCCAGCAGTCTGGCGCGGCACACCTGGCCGTGCTCGCTCACCGCGCCATGGTCTGGGCCATGCTGGGCCAGCGCAGCCGCGCCTTGGCCGACGCCGCCGAGGTGCTGCGCCACCCGGCATTGCCGCCTTGGATGGTGTCGCGCGCACACCATGCCCTGGCGCTGGCCAGCCACCAGCCCAGTCCGAGCGGCTGGCAACGCACGCTGGAGGCGCTGAACGACCCCGCACAGCGCGCACTCGATGGGCCGCCGCGGCTGCGCGCGCTGCTGCTGGCCGAGCCCGGGCACGAGCGTGACGCTTGGTGCCAATGCCGCCAATGGCTGCACGTCGCCGTGGCTCGGCAACACGCCG
>CALMQC010000552.1 GCA_937871895.1 uncultured Roseateles sp.
CGCGAGCCCGGCTGTTCGATGTGCCTGGCGATGAATGCCGACCGCCTCGAACCCGGCGAGCGCTGCGCGTCGACCAGCAATCGAAATTTCGAAGGCCGGCAAGGCGCCGGTGGCCGCACCCACCTCGTCAGCCCCGCCATGGCCGCTGCGGCCGCCATGGCCGGCCATTTCGTTGATGTTCGGAGCCTCGCCTGATGGACAAGTTTGTCGTTCACCAGGGCCTCGTCGCCCCCATGGACCGTGAGAACGTCGACACCGACGCGATCATCCCCAAGCAGTTCTTGAAGTCGATCAAGCGCACGGGCTTTGGCCCCAACTTGTTTGACGAGTGGCGCTACCTGGACCACGGCGAGCCCGGCCAGGACCCCGCCAGCCGCAAGCCCAACCCGGACTTCGTGCTGAACCAGCCGCGTTACGCGGGCGCCAGCGTCCTGCTGGCCCGCAACAACTTCGGCTGCGGCTCCAGCCGCGAGCACGCGCCCTGGGCGCTGCAGCAGTACGGCTTCCGCGCACTGATCGCGCCGAGCTTTGCCGACATCTTCTTCAACAACTGCTTCAAGAACGGTGTGCTGCCCATCGTCCAGCCCGAGGCCGTGGTGGCGCGCTTGTTCGATGAAGTCGCCGCCTTCCCCGGCTACCAGCTGACCATCGACCTGCCGCGCCAGGTCATCGTCAAGCCCGATGGCAGCGAGCTGCCGTTCGACGTCGAGCCCTTCCGCAAGGAATGCCTGGTGGGTGGCCTCGACGACATCGGTCTGACCCTGCGTCACGCCGACGCCATCCGCAGCTTCGAAGCCGCACGCATCGCCGCCAAGCCGTGGCTGAATCACCGGATCGTCTGACGACGATGCAATGGCTGGCGCAGCGCCTGGAACTCGGGCGCAGCGGCTCCACGCCCAATCTGTTGGCGATGGAGGGCTTGCGCGGCCTGGCGGTGTTCCTGGTCTTCCTGGTGCACTGCATGACCCTGACGAGCCCGTGGTGGGCGGGCCATGCAGGCTTGTCGGCGTTGGCGTCAGAGCTGCATGCGCTGGGCAATGTCGGTGTGGACTTGTTCTTCGTGCTCAGCGGCTTCCTGATCTATGGCGCCTTGATCGCCAAGGCGCAGCCCTTTGGCCGCTATTTCAGCCGCCGCGTGCGGCGCATCTACCCGGTCTTTCTGGTGATGCTGACGATTTACCTCGCCTTGTCGCTGCTGTTCCCGGCCGAGAGCAAGTTGCCGGCGGGCGCGGGTGCGGCGGCGCTCTATGTGCTGCAGAACCTGCTGCTGCTGCCGGGCATGCTGCCCATCGCGCCCATCATCAGTGTCGCCTGGTCGCTGAGCTACGAGTTCTTTTTCTATCTGGTCGTCCCGGTGCTGATCGCCGCCTTTGGTCTGCGTGGGCGCACCCCAGCGTTCAGGATCTGGACCCTGATCGTGTTCGGGCTGTGCGGCGCGGTCTACCTGGCGGTGCAGGGCGGGCATGTGCGCCTGTTGATGTTCCTGGCCGGGATGCTGGTGTACGAGCTGCATCACGAGCGCGTCCGCCTGCCCGGCGCCGGCGCGCTTGGTGCGCTAGGGCTTTGCCTGGGCCTGGGGATCGCCCTGCTGCCACTGAGTGGACCCTCGAGTCAGACCCTGAAGTATCTGGGGCTGGGGCTGGCCTTTGGGCTGCTGTGCCTGGATGCCTTTGCGCCCACCTGGCTGTCACGCGCCTTGTCCTGGACGCCGCTGCGCTGGCTGGGGAACATCTCGTATTCGTACTACCTGATGCACGGTCTGACCTTGAAGTTTGCCGTGCTGGTGCTGGGCAAGGTCCTGCCGCTGTCAGCCGGCGGTGTGGGCCTCTTTCTGGCCTTGCCCTGCCTGCTGTTTGTGGCGACTTTGCCGGCCTCGCTGATCCTGTTTCTGGCCGTCGAGCGACCCTTCTCATTGGCACCCAAGGCGACCTGAGCGTCGCCACCCCGAATCAACGAACTACTGAAGAGGTACTGGATTGAAGATCGCAGTTTTGCCGGGCGATGGCATCGGCATCGAAATCATCACCGAGGCCGTCAAGGTCCTCAATGTGCTGGACCTGCCGCTGGAGCTGGAGTGGGCCGACGTCGGCGGCAAGGCCTATGACAACCATGGCCACCCGCTGCCAGAGAGCACGCTGAACCTCGCCAAGGCCGCTGACGCCGTGCTGTTCGGCGCCGTGGGCGACTGGAAGTACGACAAGCTGGAGCGGCAATTCCGCCCCGAGCAGGCCATCCTCGGCCTGCGCAAGGGCCTGGGCCTGTTTGCCAACTTCCGCCCGGCGCTCTGCTACCCCGAGCTGACGCATGCCTCCAGCCTCAAGCCCGAGTTGGTGGCTGGGCTCGACATCCTGATCATTCGCGAACTGACCGGTGACATCTACTTCGGCCAGCCCCGTGGCCGCCGCACGGCGGTGGATGGCCACTTCCCCGGAGCAGAGGAAGCCTTCGACACCATGCGCTACTCGCGTCCCGAGATCGAGCGCATCGCCCACGTCGCCTTCCAGGCCGCCATGAAGCGTGGCAAGAAGCTGACCAGTGTGGACAAGGCCAATGTGCTGGAGACCTCGCAGCTCTGGAAGGACGTGATGACCGAGATCCACGCCCAGTACCCCGAGGTGCTGCTCGACCACATGTACGTGGACAACGCCGCGATGCAACTCGTCAAGGCGCCCAAGAAGCTGGACGTGGTCGTGACCGGCAATATGTTTGGCGACATCCTGTCGGACGAAGCCGCGATGCTGACCGGCTCCATCGGCATGCTGCCCTCGGCCTCGCTCGACAAGAACAACAAGGGCCTCTACGAGCCCAGCCACGGCAGCGCCCCCGACATTGCGGGGAAGGGCATCGCCAATCCGCTGGCTACAATCTTGTCCGCCGCCATGATGCTCAAGTTCTCCCTCCAGCAGCCAGACGCCGCCGCCCGTATCGAGGCCGCGGTGCAGTCGGTGCTGGCTCAGGGGCTGCGCACGGCCGACATCTGGAGTGAAGGCACCACGAAGGTCTCGACCCGCGAAATGGGCGACGCCGTGGCCACCGCCATCACCACCATTAAAACCATCAAGAGCTAATCGCTCCGTCTCGTCTCGCCCCTCCAGACCCGGCGAACGAGCCGGGGCCCAAAGTGAGCGGGTTTGGTGAACGATGTACGACGAAAGGAAATGACGATGACGACCCTGGTTGGCCTGGTTGGCTGGCGCGGCATGGTGGGCTCGGTGCTCATGGACCGCATGACCGCTGAGCGCGATTTCGACCTGATCGAGCCGCTGTTCTTCTCGACCTCCAATGCCGGTGGCGCCGCCCCCGCGCAAGCCAAGAACGAGAAGACCCTGCAGAACGCCTATGACATCGAGCAGCTCAAGCGCTGCGCGATCATCATCACGGCCCAGGGCGGCGACTACACGACCGAGGTCTTCCCCAAGCTGCGCGCGGCGGGCTGGAATGGGCACTGGATCGACGCCGCCTCCACGCTGCGGATGAAGGACGACGCCGTCATCATCCTGGACCCGGTCAACCGCCCGGTCATCGACAAGGCCCTGGCGGCCGGTGGCAACAACTGGATCGGCGGCAACTGCACGGTCTCCTGCATGCTGATGGGCGTGGGCGCCCTCTACAAGGCGGGCCTGGTCGAGTGGATGTCCACCCAGACCTACCAGGCCGCGTCCGGCGGCGGCGCCCAGCACATGCGCGAGCTGTTGACGCAATACGGCACCCTCAACGCCGAGGTCAAGGCCCTGCTGGACGACCCCAAGAGCGCCATCCTGGAGATCGACCGCAAGGTCATCGCCAAGCAGCGTTCGCTGACGGAAGCCGAGACGGCCAACTTCGGCGTGCCGCTGGGCGGCTCCTTGATCCCCTGGATCGACAAGGACCTGGGCAATGGCCAGAGCCGCGAAGAGTGGAAGGGCATGGCCGAGACCAACAAGATCCTCGGTTCAGGCGACATCCCGGTCGATGGCTTCTGCGTCCGCGTCGGTGCCATGCGCTGCCACAGCCAGGCTCTGACCTTCAAGCTCAAGAAGGACGTGCCCGTGGCCGACATCGAGGCCATGATCGCCGCCGACAACGAGTGGGTGAAGGTGGTGCCCAACACCCGCGAGGCCACCATCCGCGACCTGACGCCCGTGGCGGTCACCGGCACCATGACCATCCCGGTCGGCCGCATCCGCAAGCTGGCGATGGGCCCTGAGTACGTCGGCGCCTTCACCATTGGCGACCAGTTGCTGTGGGGCGCCGCCGAGCCGCTGCGCCGCATGCTGCGCATCCTGCTCGAGCGCTGACCCAGCGTCATGGGCGTTGTTGCCGGCCGACGTCGGCTCGGCAACAACCCTGAGTTTCCACTTGAAACACTCGTGCAATTCAGGCACTACGTGAGCTATTCAGCGTATATGCTTGATGCTGTTGCAGTTTTAAAGCGAAACTCGACGCCCGCTTGAGCTACGGTCCAGCCGGGCACAGCCGAAAACAAGTCGAGGGAGGCGGAGCAGTGCTCCGCCTTGTTGCATTGGGGAAAGCCTTGAAAGTACATACCAGCGACGCTCCTTCCTCCACCGGGTTCGTGTTGCGCCAGGTTGCCTTGGCCGCCTTGCTTGCGGTCAGCGTCGATGCGAACGCGCTGGGGCTCGGCCGCATGAGCGTGCAGTCCGCCCTGGGCGAGACCATGCGCGCCGAGATCGACATCACCAGCCTGTCGTCCGAGGAAGCGTCCACGCTGAAGGCGCGCATCGCGCCCGCCGACACCTTCCGCACCACCGGCGTTGAGTTCAATCCGGTCCTGACCTCGACCCAGGTCAACGTGGTGCGCTTGGGCGGCAAGCCCGTGCTGCGCCTGACCAGCGATCGTGCCGTTCAAGAGCCCTTCGTGGACGTGATCCTTGAGCTGACGTGGTCGGGTGGCCGCCTGGTGCGCGAGTACACCTTGCTCTTTGATCCCCCAAGCCTGGCCAAGCCAGCTCCGGCGCCAGTTGCTGTAGCACCTGCGGCGCCTGTGGCTGCCGAACCCGTTGCACCGCCGCCGCCAGCCGCGCCAGTGGCGCTGGCCCGTCCGCCTGTGGCTGCGCCAGCATCGGCGCCTGCTGCTGCTGCTGCGCCTGCACCGCGTGCTGCAGCCCCCGCGCCCG
>CALMQC010000553.1 GCA_937871895.1 uncultured Roseateles sp.
GGGAGCGACATCCACCTCAATCTGGCGGCCTTGGCGCCGCACCTTGAAGGCTTGCCCGAGGCCTGGCACCGTGGCCACGGCGTCCTTGTCGGCCAGCATCAGCCAAGGGCGGATTTCGCAGTGGGGCAGTGCCAGACGCGCAACGTGGTGCTGAAAGGCAATGTCTAGCAAGTAGGGCCGCCAAGCGGACTTGAAGCCGCCCCGCGCGGCGCGGAAGTCGCCGTCTGCGGCGGCGCTGTAGCTCTTGGCTTTGACCTCGATGAGGTCGATCACGTCACCCGTTTTGCGCAGGATGTCCACGCGCACCAGCAGACCTTCATGGGCTAAGGTCGCCTCGTAGATGACGACCTCGTGCTGCGCCAGCAAGGCCCGCGTGCGGGCAATCTGTGTCTCGGCGTCGCGCTCGTCAATCAGCACGCCGCCCGGTTCCATCAGGCAGGCCAGCGCCCCCACTTGGAAGCCGCCCTCGGCCAGCGCTGCCAGGAAGCTGTCGTCCTTGCGGCTGTCGAAGTAGGCCGGGTCACCCGTGTAGTGCAGCTTGGTCGCGCACTCGGAGGCGAGCTTGAATCGGCTCTTGGTCAGGTAGCGGTGAGTGCCCATGTCGGGGTCGGTTCAGTCCCGGTGGCGCGCCAGTGCCGCTTCGAGATCGCGGCGCAAGTCGGCGCGCAGTTGGGCTGGGGCGAGCACTTCCAGCTCGTGGGCGTGGGCCTGCAGCCACCAGCGTAGCTCCCAGCTGGACGTGAGCAGGGCCTCCACGCGCACGCGGCCGTCGGCCTCGGGTGTGAGCACCTGGTCAGGCCCCAGCGGTTGCTCCTCCAGCAGATGGGCCAACGGGGGCTCGCAACGCAAGCTGAGCAGTACCGGCGCGCTGCCCACCGGGGTGCCGAAGTGCCCGCTGCTCTGGGCCATGGCGCTGGCCATGTCCACGCCCGGCGGTCGCTGCGCTGGCTGCGGCAGGGCCGTCGCGCTTGCGAGCCGATGCAATGCGAAGTGCCGGGGTGGGCCATGCCGGTCGGCGTCGCTCAAGGCCACCAAGTACAGCGCGCGGCCGCGCAGCAGCAGGCCGAGCGGATGCACGCGGTAAGCCGCAATGCCCGCCTGGCTAGGCTTACGGTACTCAAGCTGCAACTGGCGATCGTGGAGGAGTGCTTCCGACACCTCGGCCAGTACCAGCTGCGGCGGCAGGGTGGGCGGCAGTGCGCCCAGTCCCGGTGGCACCACATGCACCTTGGCCGGCCAGTGGCCGGGCCCTGCGTGTGGACCCAAGGTGTCGAGCTTCTGCCGGGCTTGCTCGAAGAGTGCGGCCAGGCTTTCGCTCCAGCTGGCGGGCAGGGCCAAGCTCAGGTGCCGCTCCAGCAGCACCAGGCCCAGCGCCTCGGGCGTGGACAAACCCAGCACCGAATTGCGCGCGGCCGCCGACTGCCAGCGCCACCCGTGCGGCTTGCTGCGCTCGTCGCATGCCAGCGCAAAGTGCTGATGCAGGAGCCGCAGGTCGCGCTGGATGGTGCGCGCCGCCACGTCCAGCCCGCGCCGCGCCAGTTCCTGCTGCAAGTCTTGCGGCGTCACGCTGCGCCCGGCCGGGATGGCGGCCAGCAGTTCGATCAGGCGGCGCAGGGATTGGGACTTGGGGGCGGTGGGCATGAGGGCACAAGTCAAGCCTACCCGTGAACCAGGAACCAGTGCACGCGGACGCAGACGTTGCCGTACTGACCAGTCCAAACACCGGAGTGGGCGGTGAGTTGCAGGGGCGCAGGGGTCGGCGACTGCTTTGGCCCCTGCGTTGTCAAGCTCAGTAGTCCTGCGCCGGAGTTCGACCTCAGGCTTTGTCGCAAGGCTAGGTGTGCCACGATGCCTTCGCGCGCCTGGAGTGCGACCAGGTCGTCATAAGCCACGCGTTTCGGAGGGGGATTTGGGGCGTAGTTCGGGATATCGGTGACGATCAACTAGCCGACCGAGGGACGCTTTGTGGCCGCATTTGGGG
>CALMQC010000554.1 GCA_937871895.1 uncultured Roseateles sp.
CGCGCTGCCACCAGCAACGCCGGGCGCAGCCTGCGCCAGTTCGAGCGCCGCGTGAAGGCCTGGGCCGGCCTGCCGCTGCGCGAGCTGCGCGCCGCCTCGCGCGCCGAGGCCGCCTTCCTGCAGGTCGCGGCCACGCAGCATGACCCCGGTTTTGACTGGGCCGGCCTCGCGGCAGATGCCGGGTATGCCGATCAGTCCCACCTGTGCCGCGAGACGCGGCGCCTGACCGGCTTCAGCCCTGAGGACTTGCGCCGCCGGATCGAGACCGACGAAGCCTTTTGGGCCTACCGCGTTTGGCGCTAGGGCCGTTTCTGCTACAAGATTGCGGCGGTGCCAGAGCCGCCAACAGTAGCAGTCAGGGTGGACACGATGGGAACAGTGCCAGAGGCGGCCAAGATCTTGTTGGTCGATGACGAGCCCGAGTCGATCAAGTTGATCAGCCGGATGCTGGCAGGCATTGGCCAGGTGCGCTTCGCCACCTCGGGCCTTGAAGCCTTGGAGCGCATTCGCGCCGACGCGCCAGACCTTGTCATCACCGACATCCACATGCCTGGCATGTCAGGCCTTGAGTTGTGTGGCGCCATCCGCAGCGCGCCCGAACTGGGGCAGCTGCCGGTGATCGTGATCACCGCTTCAGGGCTAGGCGAGGTGGAACTTGCCGCGTTGCAGCGTGGTGCAGCCGACTTTGTGACCAAGCCGGTGGAGCCCGAGTCCTTTGTGGCGCGGGTCCGGGCGCACCTGAGGTCTGCCGGGCTCACGGAACGCGTCTCGCGAGCGCTTTCGCGGCAGCCTTTCGAGGCCGGCGCACATCCGCGCTTGCTGGTGGTTGACGACGATGCGGATGCCATCCAGCTGGTACAGCGCGCGGTGGCGGGTTTGGGCATGGTGCACTTTGCGACCACGGGCTCGGAGGCGCTCCGGCTTGCGCACGAACTGGATCCAGACCTCGTGCTGCTGGACGCTCGCATGCCCGGCCTGGACGGCTTCGGGGTGTGTGCGGCGCTGAAGTCTCAGGAGCGGTTTGCGCACTTGCCCATCGTCTTTGTCACTCGGCACTCAGATGTCGCCAACGAGCGGCAGGCCCTCGATCTGGGCGCGGCCGACTTTGTGTCCAAGCCTTACGACCCCCAAGTGCTGCGTGCCCGTGTGCGCAATCTGCTTGAGTTGAAACGCCGGCAGGATGCGGAACTGCGCGCAGCG
The DNA here is from genome assembly GCA_937871895.1 of uncultured Roseateles sp. Taxonomy (GTDB): domain Bacteria; phylum Pseudomonadota; class Gammaproteobacteria; order Burkholderiales; family Burkholderiaceae_C; genus Pelomonas. Next base: position 1,201 of record CALMQC010000554.1, read on the forward strand.
ACCGAACACTGGCGTCGGCTTGCCGACTCTCACCTGGCGGAGATCGTGCGCACGGCCAGCGACGCCATCGTCAGTTGCAACGAGCAGGGTCAGGTGGTGCTCGCGAACGCTGCTGCCGCGCAGATGTTTGGCTGCGCTGAGGCCGAGCTGATCGGTGCGCCCGCTGACCGGCTGCTGCCAGGCTTGTGGGCGCAGGCCGACGCTGCTTGTGCTGGCCCAGTAGGCCGGCGGGTGCAGCGGCAAGGCGCTGCCGCCGACTGTCCCGTGGAGATCCGGGCGTCGCGTTCGGCCCCAGGCGGGCTGACGACCTTCTTGCTCCGGGATTGCTCAGAGCGCGAGCAACTGATTGCCGAACAGCAAGCGCGCTCCGGCGCCGAGGCCGTCGCGCAAGCGCGGGCGCGCTTGATGGGCTATGTCAGCCACGAAATGGGGGCGCCTCTCAACGCCATCATGGGCTTTGCTCAGATCCTGGCAGGCACTGGCGTTGCGCATGAGGTGCAGCATCAGCGCCAGCTCCAAAGAATCCTGGAGGGTGCAGAGCAGTTGCAGGGACTGATTGCCGATTTGCTTGAAGTGTCCCGACAGGCGGCGGGCCAGCTGAGCGTGCAGATGGCGACGGTGGAGCTTGGCGCCGTGCTCCAAGGCAGTGTGGACGCCCTCAGGCCGGCAGCGGAGCGCGGCGGCGTCTTGCTGCGGGTCGAAGGCCTGGACGAGCGGCTGCCCGTGCGCGCCGACGCGAAGCGGGTGCGCCAATGCATCAGCAACCTCGTGTCCAACGCCGTCAAGTACAGCCCTCAGGGGGGTGTCGTCCAGGTGCGACTCTTCAGGTCTGGCACCGAAGCCTGCGTCATGGTCAAGGATGAGGGGCCAGGTCTTTCCGAGGCGCAACTCGCGCACCTGTTCGAGCCTTTCAACCGGCTGGGGGCGGAGTCGACCAGCATCCCCGGCACCGGATTGGGGCTGGTGATCTCCAAGGGCTTCGCGGAAGCGATGGGTGGCCGTCTGGAGGTGTGGTCAGAAATGGGTAGCGGCAGCCGGTTTTCGTTATTTCTGCACGCCGCTTAGCGCGCCGCGCCACAGCGGGCGAAGGGGCGCGTCTATACAGTCATCGCTTTAATTGCTGTGTCGAGGTTCGGGCCGAATGGCTGCAGTCCCGAAATTGCTCGTGGTGGACGACGATCCGACGCTGGTGCAGCTGGTTGGCAAGATGCTGGCCGGTCTGGGTGAGATCCGCTTCGCCACCAGCGGTGAAGCAGCGCTCAAGGTCGCCGACCGGGAAGCGCCGGACTTGATCCTGCTGGATGCGCAAATGGACGGCATCGACGGCTTCGAGGTCTGCGAACGGCTCAAACTGCGGCCTGAGTTTGCCGACGTGCCCATCCTCTTCGTCACGGCCAACGACGACGAACCGTCCGAGTTGCGGGGATTCGCGGTCGGGGCGGCGGACTTCATCCACAAGCCCGTGCGCGAACCCTTGCTGCGCGCCCGTGTGCTCACGCATCTGCGGCTCAAGGCGTTGGCGGATGAGTTGCGCCACCAAGCGGGTACCGACGCCCTGACGCACCTGCCCAACCGTCGCAGCTTCGACGCGGCGCTGGCGGTGGAGTGGTCGAGAGTCATGCGACAGCATGACCCGCTCTGCGTGCTGATGATCGACGTGGACCGGTTCAAACAGTACAACGACCGCTACGGCCATTTGGATGGGGACCACTGCCTGCATGCCGTGGCGGCCTGCCTGAGATCCGTTCTGAACCGCCCCGCCGATTTGGTCGCCCGCTACGGCGGCGAAGAGTTCGCGGCGTTGCTGCCTGGTACTGACCTGGAGGGCGGTTGCCAGGTGGCGGAGCGCATGCTGCAGGCCGTGTTGGAGCTGCGCTTGCCCCACCTTGATGGTGTGAATCGTGGCATCGTGTCGGTCAGCGTTGGCGTGAGCTGCGTCGCCGGTATCGAGGGGCAGGGCTGGGATGTGGCCTCGGTGAGTGCGTCGAGCTTGATGGAGCGCGCTGACCAAGCGCTCTATCTAGCCAAGGCGCAGGGCCGTGCGCGGGTGGCCAGCTTGTCCATGTTGCCCGTGCCAGTGAAACCGTCATCGCGTGACCCGGAGCGAGCCGGCGTAGCGCAGCGGGCCGATTGAATCGAGCATGAAGTCGTCTCAGATGCCCTACTGGGTGGGCGCCGTGGCTCTCGCCTTGGGCCTCGTTGGGACGGCTTGGATGGCCAGCAGCCATGAGCGCAACAACCGAGAGCTGGCGCAGGCCCGGTTCGAGACCTTGGCCAAGAGCGCCATCCGGCAGGTTGTCACACAGGTGCGAGGCTTCGAGTACGGCCTGCGTGGTGCGCGCGGCGTGGCGGCCGCGCAAGAAGGCTTGCCCTCGCTCGCCACCTTCCGGCGCTATGCGGCCACGCGTGACATCGAGGTCGAGTTCCCCGGCGCGCGCGGCTTTGGCCTGATCTGGCGCGTGCCCGCCGACCGCGAAGCCGCCTTTGTGGCCCAGCAGCGTTCCCAAGGCCGCGAGGACTTTGCCCTCAAGCAGCTGGCGCCTTCAGCGGGCGAACGCTATGTCATCACCTACATCGAGCCCGAGGCGGCGAATCGACAGGCCGTGGGCCAGGATGTGGCCTCCGAATCGCGGCGGCGCGAGGCGGCCGAGACGGCCATGCGCACTGGCCGCGCCGCCATCACCGAGCCCATCACCCTGGTGCAGGCCAGCGGCAAGCGAGCGCGAGCCTTCTTGATCCTTTTGCCTGTCCACGCCTCCGGCCAGCCGCAGGGGCCGGCGGCGGTCGCGGGCTGGAGCTATGCGCCCGTTCTGATCGATGAGGTGCTGGGCAAGGTGCAGTGGCCCCAGGAGCAGCTGTGGGTGGAGTGGCGCGACTCCCGCAGTCAGGAGGGCGGCACCTTCTTCCAGTCGCCTGGCGAAATGCCCCGACTCACGGGCCAACCCACCACACGCGTGGTGATCGACATCTTCAACCGCCAGTGGGAAGCCCATGTGGTGGCGACGCCCAGCTTCGTGCGGGGGCTGGGCCTGATGCCGACCGACGCCGTGTGGGCACTGGGCATTCTGCTGTCCCTGCTGCTGGGCTCGCTTGGATTCCTGAGCACCCAACGCACGCAGCGCGCTCGGGCGCTGGGCCTGGAGCAGGCGCGCCGGGCGGCCATCGTGAACACCACGGACGACGGCATCGTCGTGGTCTCGCCGCAGGGCGTGGTCAGCGAGTGGAACCCTGGCGCCGAGCGCCTGTTTGGGCACAGCGCCGAGGAAGCCATCGGCCGCTCGCTGCTGGAGCTGGTGGTGCCGGGTGCTGACCTGGCCGAGGACGAACGCGCCCGCCAAACCGTGCTGGCGGGTGAGCGCTGCGAACCGCGCGAGGTGGAGCGGCGCCACCGCAGTGGACATCTGGTGGACGTGTCGGTGAGCATGGCGCCAGTGATCGACGCCAGGGGCCGGCGCGTGGCGGTGGCGCAGATCTTCCGAGACATCCGCCAGGCCAAGTCAGCCCAGCGGGCGATGCTCGGCCTCAATGCCACGCTGGAGAGCCAGGTGGCGTTGCGCACCGAGGCGCTGGAGGCCGAGCGCCGCGACAAGGCGGCCCTGCTCGACACCATCATGAGCCACGCCCTGTTTTCCATCACTGACCGCGCGGGCACCATCATCGAGGTCAACCAGCGCTTTTGCCAGGTCTCGGGCTACCACGTCGACGAGTTGGTGGGGCAGACCCATCGCTTGATCAACTCGGGCTGCCATGGCCCCGAGTTCTGGCGCGAGATGTGGCGCACCGTGGCCCGTGGGAAGCCGTGGCGCGGCGAGGTGTGCAACCGCGCCAAGGACGGCTCGCTGTACTGGGTGGACAGTGTCATTGCGCCGCATCTCGATGCAGCGGGCCGCATCGAGCGCATCGTCTCTTTCCGCATCGACATCACCGAGACCAAGCGTCTGCAGCAGGTGGCCTCGCAGGCCTGGGAGCAGGCCGAGCGCAGCGAAGCCTTCCTGCGCGACCTGACCGACCGGCTTCCGATGAGCCTGGCCTACCTGGACGCCAGCGGTGCCGTGCGCTTTGCCAATGCGGGCTTTTGCCAGCGCGTGGGTCTGAGCCGTGATCAGCTGGTGGGCCAGCCCGCAGCCGCACTGGCGGCGCGGCCGGGGGGGCAGGGCGCGCAGGACCTGGCGCTGCTCGTGGCGCCGCCGGGCCAGCACGAGTTGGTCAGCGACGGTGAGCCAGGCGAAAGGCGCCACTACGGCTACCTGGTGGCCGATGACGTCGACGCTGCTGGCGCGGCGCGTGGGCGCTTTGTGATCGGCACCGATGTTTCCGACGCCAAGCGTGCCGAGCAGGAGATGCGCCGCACCCTGGCTGTGCTGCGCTCGGTGCTGAGCTCGGCCACGCGCATCTCGATCGTGGCGGTGGACCGGCAGGGCAAGATCGAGTTTTTCAATCGGGGCGCCGAGGCCTTGCTCGGCTACTCGGCGGACGAGGCCGTCGGTGGCATGAGCGCCATGGACTGGCACCTGCCTGAGGAGCTGGAGGCGCGCGCCCAGGCCCTGAGCCAGCAGCTCGGGCGCACGGTGCCCGCCAGTTTGGCCATGGTGGTGCCCGAGGCGTTGAACGAACGTTTCGACTGTCACTTCCGCCGCAAGGATGGGGGCCTGGTGCCGGTGTCACTCACCGTCAGCCCCATCCGCGACGATGAGGGTCGCACCCTTGGCTACATCGGCGTGGCCTACGACATCAGTGACCGGCTCGCTTACGAGCAAGGCCTGCGCGGCGCGGTGGCTGCTGCCGAGGCCGCCAACCAAGCCAAGTCCAGCTTCCTGGCCAATATGAGCCACGAGATCCGCACGCCGCTGAATGCCGTGATCGGTCTGGCCCACCTGCTGGAGCGCACGCCGCTGAACCCGGAGCAGGCCACCTTTGCGCAGAACATCCGGCTCGCGGGCAAGTCACTGCTCAGCGTGGTCAACGATGTGCTCGACGTCTCCAAGATCGAAGCTGGCGAAATGACGTTGGAGAAGATCGACTTCAGCCTACGCGACCTGGTCTCGGAGCTGCGCGCCGTGATGGGCGCGCAGGCCACCGCCAAGCGGTTGGAGATGGGGTTCTCCTTCGATGCCGATGTGCCCGAGCTGGTACGCGGCGACCCCACGCGGCTGCGTCAGGTGCTGATGAATCTGCTGGGCAATGCGCTCAAGTTCACCGAGCGCGGACGCATCGACCTGCGGCTGAGCAAGATTTCGGGTGACACGCAGGCCTGTCGCTTGAGGTTCGAGGTGTCGGACACCGGCGTGGGCATCCCGGCTGATGTGCAGGACCGGCTCTTCACGCCGTTTGCGCAGGCGGATGCCTCGACCACGCGACGCTTCGGCGGCACGGGGCTGGGCTTGTCCATCGTGCGGCAGTTGGTGGAACACATGGGCGGCCGTGTGGGCGTGGACAGCGCGCTGGGTGTGGGCAGCTGCTTCTGGGCCGAGCTGCCCTTTGGGCTGGGGGATATGCAGGCCTTCCAGGCCGCGCGCGGCCCGGCACCTGCAGCTGGCGAAAGGCTGGCGGGTGTCAAGGTTCTGCTGGTGGACGACAGCCCCATCAACCTTCAAGTGGCCGGGCGCCTGCTGGAGATGGATGGTGCCCATGTCAGCTACGCCGCGCATGGCCAGGAAGCGCTGGACCGACTGACCGCTGGGCCTGACGTGGACCTGGTGCTGATGGACGTGCAAATGCCCGGCATGGATGGGCTGGAGGCCACGCGGCGCCTGCACGCCATGCCCCAGTTCGCCACGCTGCCCGTGCTGGCGCTGACGGCAGGCAGCACCGCCGACGAGCTCGGTCGCGCGCGCGAGGCCGGCATGCTGGACGTGCTGTCCAAGCCCATCGACCCGCCGCGCCTGCTGGAAGCCGTGGCTCGCGTTGTGCGTCGGCCGCTTGCTGCGCCGGTGCCAGCGGCAGCCGCCAGCAGCGTCACGACGGGTGTGATCGGTGCGTCCGGTGCGACAGCCTGGCCCGAGATCGACGGCTTCGACACTGTCGCCGCGCGGCCGCGCTTCCTGGGCGATGTGTCTCTGTTCGACAGCATGGTGCAGCGCATGCTGGAGTTGGGCGAAGGCGCGCTGAGCCTGCCTGGGTCGACCGAAGCTGAGCGCTCCCAGCTGGCGGCGCAGATGCACAGCCTCAAAGGCAGCGCGTCCACCGTGGGCGCGACACGCCTGGCCCAGCTGGCCCTGCAGCTTGAAGAGCTGGCCCGGCGATCCTCGGGGCCCGAGGCGCCGGCCGCCCTGGAGCCCACCAAGCACCAACTGCGCGAAGAGTTGGTATTGCGGCGCGCCGCCATCGACGCCGAGCGCCAAACCCGGCCCCAGCGCTCCGAGGAGGCGGCCACCGGCCCCGACACCACCTTGAGCGAGCCCGACCGCTGCGCCCTCCAGGCGGCGCTGCGCATCAACGACCTGCAGGCCCTGGAGCTCTACCGCCGTTTCAAGCTGCAGATCAAAGCCCAACTGCCGCCGACGCGCTTCGCGGCCCTGGACGAGCACGTGCGCCGGCTGGAGTTTGAGCAGGCCGCCGACCTGCTGGACGAGTTGGCCTGAGCGGCTACCCCGCCCGTGCCGGGCCCGGCGCGAACCTGGATTTCTGCCGAGCAGACTCTTAGGGGCCCGACGTTTGGTTTCCTGTAAGGGAGCCGGCCTCCAATGATCGGCACCTTGAACAGTCGACCCAGGAGTGCCCCATGTCAGACCCCATCGTCATCGTGTCCGCCGCCCGCACGCCCATTGGCGGCTTGTTGGGCGACTTTGCCGGCCTGTCGGGCTGGGAGCTGGGCGCCGTTGCCATCCGCGCCGCCGTGGAGCGCGCCGGTATTGCGGGTGACAGCGTCGACGAAGTGCTCATGGGCAACTGCCTGATGGCGGGCCAGGGCCAGGCCCCCGCACGGCAGGCAGTGCGCAAGGCGGGCCTGCCCGATTCAGCCGGGGCGGTGACCCTGTCCAAGATGTGCGGCTCGGGCATGCGCGCGGCCATGTTCGGCCACGACATGCTGGCCACCGGCAGCGCCGACGTCATCGTGGCGGGCGGCATGGAGAGCATGACCAACGCGCCGCACCTGATGTTTGCGCGCAAGGGCATCAAGTACGGCGCCAGCGCCGTCTACGACCACATGGCCCTGGACGGTCTGGAGGACGCCTACGAGCGCGGCAAGGCCATGGGCGTGTTTGCCGAGAGCTGCGTGGCCAAGTACGCCTTCACGCGCGAGGCCATGGACCAGTACGCCATCACCTCCACCCAGCGCGCCAAGGCGGCCAACGAGGACGGCAGCTTCGACTGGGAGATGGCGCCCGTGACGCTGTCCAGCCCGAAGGGCGACACCGTCATCAAGTTCGACGAGCAACCCTTCAAGGCCAAGCTCGACAAGATCCCCGGCTTGAAGCCCGCATTCAAGAAGGACGGCCTGCTGACGGCGGCCACCTCGTCCAGCATCTCGGACGGCGCGGCGGCGCTCGTCCTGATGCGCGAGAGCACGGCCCGTGCGCAGGGCCTTGCGCCAGTGGCGCGCATCGTGGCCCACGCTGTGCATGCGCAGGCGCCCGAGTGGTTCACTACGGCGCCGGTCGGCGCCATCCAGAAGGTGCTGGCCCGCGCCGGCTGGCAGGCGGGCGATGTGGACTTGTGGGAGGTGAACGAGGCCTTTGCCGCTGTGACCATGGCGGCCATGGCCGAGTTCAAACTGCCGCACGACATCGTCAACGTCAACGGCGGTGCCGTGGCCTTGGGGCACCCCATCGGCGCCAGCGGCGCGCGCATCGTGGTGACCCTGCTCGGCGCGCTCAAGAATCGCGGCCTCAAGAAGGGCGTGGCCGCGCTGTGCATCGGCGGCGGCGAGGGCACGGCGATGGCGGTGGAGCTGCTGTAATCGCGGCTCCATTCTTGGAGCCTTTGCATGTTCGGCACCCACGACCTGGCGCTGTTCGCCGTCACTGTCTTCCTGCTCAACGCCACGCCTGGCGTGGACATGGCCTTGACCGTGGCCAGCACCTTGAGGGGCGGGTGGCGCCACGGGGCCGCTGCGGCGCTGGGCATCGCGGCGGGGTCAGTGATGCACACCTTGGCGGCGGCCTTTGGGCTGGCCACCTTGCTGGCGGCGTCGGCCGAGGCCTTCACGGCCGTCAAGCTGCTGGGCGCGGCCTACTTGCTCTATGTGGCCTGGGGCATGCTGAAGGCCGGGCTGCGGCCCGCAACGGCCGGCCCGGCGCCCGAAGTGGCCGGGTCGTTCTGGCGCGTGGTGCGGCAGGGCTTTTTCACCAACGCGCTCAACCCCAAAGTGGCGCTGTTCTTCCTGGCGCTGCTGCCGCAGTTCATTGACGCGGGTGCGGCGCACAAGACGGGCGCCTTCCTCTTCCTGGGGGCCTGGTTCATCGTGCAGGGGCTTTGCTTTTTGCTGGCGCTGGTGGCCCTGCTGCTGCCCTTGCGCCGTCGCGTCCTGCCGGCGTGGGTGGGGCGCGGCCTGAATCTGGGCGGCGCGGGCGTCTTCGCCTTCCTGGCCGGCCGTCTCGCCACGAGCCGCGCGTGATGAGCAAGGTTCTGATCATTGGCGCCTCGCGCGGGCTGGGCCTGGAGTTCGTGCGCCAGTACCGCGAGGCCGGTGCGCAGGTCACGGCCACGGCGCGTGACGACGCGGGCCTTGCTCGATTGCAGCAACTTGGGGCCAAAGCCCTGCGGCTCGACATCGCCGACGCCGCCGGCAGCACGGCGCTGGCTTGGCAGATCGACGGTGAGGCCTTTGACATCGTCGTGATCAATGCCGGGGTGGGCTGCAAGGGCCAGCTCGCGCCGGATGCGCCAAGCGCTGAGGACTTCGACCACGTGATGCACACCAATGTGCTCGGCCCCATGCGCGTGCTGCCCCAGGTGGTGGACGCGCTAGCGCCGGGGGCGCGCATCGTCGTCGTGTCGTCCCGTGAGGGCTCGATGGGCCTGAAAGAGCACCCGGGCGGCTGGCTCTACCGGGCGTCCAAGGCGGCGGTCAATTCGGTGATGCGGGACGCCGCGCTGCGTCTGGCCGGC
>CALMQC010000555.1 GCA_937871895.1 uncultured Roseateles sp.
GAGTTGGGCTCGTTCCAGTAGCGCTCGGTCATCGCGTGGGTGAAGTGCGATTGCAAGTGGGCGTAGCGCAGCGGCACCTGGCCGATCGATGACCCCACGACTCTTGTCGGCAAGTCAGCATCGGAAAGTGGCCCGAGCGCAGCCATGAACGCTCCACGAGGCTGCTGATCCGGTGTTGACGCCGTGGGGGCGCCGGGGAGAACCCCACACTTCTTAACTCAATATTTCGTCAACGTTTGAATATTTTCTGCAAGAATTGATTTCTTATTGATATGGAGATCGGCATGCTGCTTGAATTTCGGGTTCGGAACTACCGCTCAATCCGGGACGAGCAGGCTCTGACCCTGATTGCGTCTGGCGACAAGGAACTGGCTGCAACACACCTTGCGTCCACCGGACTGAAGTCAGCGCCCCATGCCTTGCGCACTCTGGTGGTCTACGGCCCCAACGCCAGTGGCAAGTCCAATTTGCTCCGCGCTTTGGACTACCTGCGCGCCGTTGTGGCCGAGTCGGCCACTGTCATCCAGCCGGGCCAGACCTACAACGTACAGCCCTTCAAGCTGGACCCGGCCACGGCCCACCAGCCCACCGAGTTCGAGATCACTTTCCTGCTGTCGGGAGTGAGGCACCAGTACGCTTTCGCGATGACGCCGCAGCGCATCGTCAGTGAGTCGCTGTTGGTGTATCGAAGCATCAAGCCCACCCAGCTCTATAGCCGACAGCACGTCGATGGCGACCGATATGACTACGAGTTCAGCACCTACCTGACCGGCCCGCGCAAGCTGTGGCAGGAGAGCACACGCCCCAACGCCCTGTTCTTGTCCATGGCCGCCCAGCTCAACAGCGAACAGCTCAGCCCAGTGTTCAACTGGATCGTCCGCAACATGACGTTCCTGCCCGCCGGTGCCGCCGTATTCCCCGACCTCACTACGGCACTGCTGACAACGGAGCAAGGGCGGACGTCGATCCGCGAGTTCCTGTCTGCCGCTGACATTTCCATCGCTGACGTTCAGGCGATCTCCCGCAAGGGCATGCAGGCCCAGTGGGTGATGAGCGCCAGTGGCGTACAGCAGGCCAGCCAAGAGGAGCGTGAGTTCTTGCTGCCTGTGTTCGAGCACACCACGCCCAAGGGCTCCGCCAAGTTCGAGTTGCATGACGAGTCCGAAGGCACGCAGCGCCTGTATGGCCTGATCGCGCCGGTGTTGGATTGCCTGCGTGACGGGCGCGTCTTAGTGGTGGATGAACTCGACAGTAGCTTGCACACACTGCTGTTGCGGCGCTTGGTCACCATGTTCCAAACGCCCGAACTCAATCCCAACGGCGCGCAGCTGATCTTTAGCACACATGACACCTCGCTTCTGGACCACACCCTCTTCCGGCGCGACCAAATCTGGTTCACAGAAAAGGATGCGGACCAGGCTACTTGCCTGTACCCGCTGACCGACTTCAGCCCACGCAAGCATGAGGCCTGGGAGCGCGGCTATCTAGCCGGCCGATACGGCGCCGTGCCCTTTTTCAGCGATGGGCCTGCACCAGCCGAAGCAGGGGTGCACTGACGCGATGGGCAAGGACAACCAGGCCAAACACCGGCAGGCCGCGCGAGACCTGAAGCGGCGCGCGGCCGTGAGGCAACCGTATGAACGTCTGCTGATCGTCTGCGAGGGCGAGAAGACCGAGCCGCAGTATCTGTGTGAGATTCAGCGCGCCTACCGCCTGGCAACGGCACATGTTCAGGTGCTTCACAGCCAGTTCGGGACCGAGCCGAAGCAGGTGTTGGAGTACGCCCTGACCGTCTTCAAGCAAGGAGACCAGGACCGTGGCCTCCATCCTCGGGAGTTCGACCGAATCATCGTGGTCTTCGACCGCGACGAGCACCACAGCTACCACGCTGCACTTGCCCAGGCCGCAGCGCAGAACGGCAAGCTTCGCAATGACAACAGGATGGCGGTGCCTGTGGAGGCAGTGGCTTCTGTGCCGTGCTTCGAGCTCTGGCTGCTATTGCACTTCGAGGACGTGCTTGCCCAGTTGCAGCGGCACGACGCGCTGGAGAGACTGAAAGCTCATCTACCCGGCTACAAGAAGGGTGGCGGCGGCCATTGGCTAGCCACGCAAGGCCGATTGAACGACGCCACAGCCCGTGCGAAGCGCTTGGCCGAACTCACCACCGCCTTGGATGGCACCCAACCTTTCACAGCGATGCACGAACTCGTCTCGCGACTCGTGCACCTGAAAGACTGATCCCCGCAACCCTTCCCCGCCCCTCACGGCCTCGCAATCGCCTCTCCTTCAAGCTGAAACTTCCCCGCCAACTTTGCCGTCGCGTCGTTGCCGACGAACACGTCGAAATCCGCCGTCTCCAGCACAAAGCGGCGCACGGCGGCG
>CALMQC010000556.1 GCA_937871895.1 uncultured Roseateles sp.
AAAGCGCTGGTTGCGCGCGGCGGCCAGCAGCATCTCGTTGAGGTTGGCGCAGGCGCGGATGGGGTGCAGCACCAGCTGGTAGTAGGCGGCCTGCTGGTCGGCGCGCAGCTTGGGGCCAAGGGCCTCGGCCTGGCGCAGCAGGTCGGCCCAGTAGGCCGCCATGCGCGGGGCTTCGTCGTAGTGCTCCAGGCGGTAGGTCTCGGGCCGCAGTTGCTCGGGTTTGCGCCAGGCGTTGGCCTTGGCGTAGCGCGCCACCAGGCTGGCGATCTCGGCGGCGTGCTCGGGCCCGAAATCACGCGCGGCCCAGGCTTCGGTCCAGGCCTGCAGCTTGTCGGGGCCCACGCTGGCCGGGTCCCAGGCCATGGCGAGGAAAAACTCGATGGGCAGCTCCAGCGGCTTGAGGTCACCGACATTGCTGATCCAGATGCGGTCGGCCCCGCGCAGCAGCGCCTGGTTGAGCTGCTCCCACATCTTGGGCAGCGGGTTGGTGTTGGTCCACTTGTAGGAGTACGGCCCCCCGTTCATGTCCATGTGGTGGTAGATGCCAAAGCCGCCAGTGCGGCTGGCGCGCTCGGCCGCAGTGGGCAGGCGGCGCAGGTAGCCGACGTTGTCGTCCGAGAACATCAGCGTCACATCGGGCGGCAGCTTGAGCCCGCCGTCGTAGTACTTGAGCACCTCGGTAAACAGCACCCAGACCTGCGGGATCTCCTCGATGCGCCGGCCGGTCTGCTCGACGAGCAAGGCGCGCTGGTCGGCAATCACTTCTTCCAGCAGCCGGATGTCGGACTGCAGGCCGCCAGTGCCCTCCAGCGCCACGTCGCCATCGCCGCGCATGCCGAGGGTGACGAGCAGCTCGTGCTGCTTGCTGCGCGCCGCGCCTTCGCGGAAGAACTCGCGGATGGCGGGGCGGTTGCTGACGTAGTTCCACTGCCCGTTGCCGAGCTTGTCGCGCCGGGAGGTGAACTCCTTGTGCGCGCGGTTCATGGGCTCGTGGTGCGAGGTGCCCATGACGATGCCGTACTCGTCGGCCAGCACGGCGTTCTGCGGGTCGTCCTCCACAAAGGCGTTGTTCCACATCGCCGGCCACAGGTAGTTGGCGCGCAGGCGCAGCAGCAGCTCGAAGACCTTGGTGTAGAAGCCCGCGTTCATGCCGCCGAACTTCTCGGCCGTCCAGCCCGAGAGGCAAGGCGCCTCGTTGTTGACGAAGATGCCGCGGTACTTGACGGCCGGCGAGCGCTGCACGCGCCGCCCGGCGTCGAGCCAGATCTCGGCTCGCTGGACCACGGGCACGTCGGCCCACCAGGTCCAGGGCGAGACGCCCATGCTGCGCGAGAGGTCGTAGCAGCCGTAGATGGTGCCGCGCTTGTCGGCGCCCGCGATCACCAGCGCCTCGTCCACGCCCGGGAAGGGCTGGGCCACGGTCTGCACGACGTAGGCCTCCCACTGGCCGGCCACGCCGGTGATGTCGAGCTTGCCGCGCTGCACCAGGTCCTGGATCAGCGGGCTGCGGTCCAGGCTGCCGACGACGATGACCCGGCGAGCGCCACTCACGCGGGGCCCGACCGTCGGCGGCGTGGCGCCGGTGACGCGGGCCACGTCAGCGGCAAGGTCCGCGGCCACGCGGGTGACGCCTTTGTGGTCTTGAGCGTCCACCCAGATGGGCGTCGCGCCTTGCGGCGTGGCAATGGCGAAGGCACCGCGCGGCTGGCGCTCGAAGCGGATGCCGGCGGCCCAGACATTGGCAGCCAGCGGCGCCAGCAAGAGCGCCAGCAGCAAGTCACGACGGGAGATCATGCGACGCGCTTCTGCGCTCAGCGCTGGAACTGCCAGTGGTCCAGCTCCAGCAAAGGCTCGGCGCCCTGCCCCTGGAACACGAGGAAGAGGTCATGCACGCCGGTGACGGCCTTGACGCTGGTCTTGAAGCTTTGCCAGGCGTCGCCGGTGGGCGAGGTCGCGAGGCGGCCGATGACAGGGCCGTTCAGCGCGCCAAGGCGCAGCTCGATGGCGGCAGCGCGTGACTTGTCCCCTGGCACGCGCAACTGGGCGCTGAACTGGCGCGCGGGCTTGGCGCCGAAGTCCACGCTGCGCAGCTGCAAGTACTCGCCGGCATTCACATCGGTGACGGCAATGCCACCGGCGAACTGCGCGGTTTGCAGCCCGACGGACCAGGCCATGGTCTCGCCCTCAACGCGCGCATAGGGGTTGAGGTGGGCCACTGGTGCCGGGCCGGCGCGCGTCATGTCCACAGGGATGACGGCGCCATCGGCGTCGAACTTGAGCTCCTCCACGCACACCGAGCGCGAGAAGCCGCCGCCGCCGGGCAAGCTGCCATCGTGATAGAACAAATACGTCTTGCCCTTGTAGTCGATGACGCCCGGGTGGTTGGTGAAGCTGCCGCCCTGGGTCTTCATCACCACGCCGCCGTAGGTCCAGGGGCCCGTCGCGGTGGGGCCAGTGCTGTAGGCCAGGTGCTCGGGCAGCGGGCCTGAGGCATGGAACAGGTAGTAGAGCTTGCCGCGCTTGTAGATCCAGGGCGCTTCTTCGTAGGCGGTGGCGCGGTCGGGCTTGGCGCGCTTGCCGAAGGCCTCGACCGTCATCTCGTGGCGGAAGATGCCTTGGTCGCCCACCGTGGTGTCGTAGGAGACCATGTCGCGGTTCAGCTTGACCCACTTGTAGGTCGGGTTGCCCCAGACGAGGTAGGCCTGGCCGTCGTCGTCAATGTAGGCAGCCGGGTCGATGTCGCCCTGCTTGTCAAACACCAGCGGCTTGCCCAGCGCGTCCTTGAAAGGCCCCAAGGGTGTGGGCCCAACCGCAACGCCAATGGCCATGGCGCCGTTGGCCTGCTCGACCGGCACGTACCAGTAGAACTTGCCGTCACGCTCAATGGTGTGGCCGGCCCAGGCGTGCTTCTTGGCCCAGCTGAAGTCGGCCAACGAGAGCCGCGCGCCGTGGTCGGTCCAGTTGACCATGTCGACGCTTGAGAACACGCGCCAGTCGCGCATGTCGAAGAACTTCTTGTCACCCTCGTCGTGCCCGACGTAGAGGTAGACACGGCCGTCGTGCACCAGGGGCGCGGGGTCGGCGGAGTAGATGGTTTGGATGAGGGGGTTGGCTGACCAAGCGGCTTGGGCCAAGCCGATGCTCAGCGCTGCCGCCAGGGCCTTGAGTAGGTATCGCTTCATGGGAGATGGGGAGTTGCGCCGGGCGCGAGCGCGCCGACCGGGCCGCGATCATCGGCCGATCCCACGGCGCGAGCGATGAATTCTTGGCGCCCCCAACCCTGCGGGGGACGCCAGGACTTCAACGCTGCGGGGTCGCGAGGCTGCGGATCTCCACCCGGCCCTCGGCCAGCCCCTCGGCCCTCACCACCAGGTGCAGCGAGCCACTCTGGCCGCTCTGGCGCCGCACGATGGCGAGCGCCTTGCCGCTGAAGGCTTTGCGGCTGGAGGACGGGAAGGCCTCCAGGTCGGTGGCGTCGCCGTTGTCGGTGGCCACGATCTCGCCCGGGCCTTCGACGCTGAAGTGCTGCCGGATGTCGGCGCGGGGCACGGGCGTGCCTTGGGCGTCTTCCACCTGCACGGTCACGAAGGCCAGATCCTGCCCATCGGCCCGGATCGCGCTGCGGTCCACGCTGAGCAGCAGGCGGGTTGCGGGGCCAGCGGTGCGCTGGACGTCAGTGGCCCAAGGCTGGCCTTGGCGATAGGCCACCAGCTTGAGCTCACCCGGCTCATAGACCACGTCGTCCCAGCGCAGGCGGTACTCGAAGGCGCCCTTCTTCTTGCGGCCGAGTGAGCGGCCGTTGAGGAAGAGCTCGGCCTCGTCGCCACTCGTGAAGGCGTGCACCGGCGTGACCTGGCCGACGCGCTCAGGCCAGGTCCAGTGCGGCAGCAGGTGGGCCATGGGCTTGTCGGCCTGCCAGCGCGACTGGTAGAGAA
Organism: uncultured Roseateles sp.; assembly: GCA_937871895.1. Classification (GTDB taxonomy): domain Bacteria; phylum Pseudomonadota; class Gammaproteobacteria; order Burkholderiales; family Burkholderiaceae_C; genus Pelomonas. The sequence continues at coordinate 3,936 of CALMQC010000556.1, forward strand.
AGGCGCGGTCTTTGGCGAAGCCGGCGAGGTCGAAGATGCCGCAGTAGCTGCTGCGCGAGTCGTAGTAGGGCGTGGGCTCCCCAAGGTGGTCAAAGCCCGTCCAGACGAACTCGCCGGCCACGAAGGGATGGCGGTCCAGCGCGGCAAACACCTTGTCGGCCGAGGAGCCAAAGTCCACCGCGTGCAACTCGTAGCTGGACACCTGCCGGGCCTTGGAGTCACCGCCGCGCCCGTCGCGCGTTATCGAGGTGTTGGCCGCCGGCACCGGGAAGAGGTAGACGCCGCGGCTGCTGAAGGCCGAGGCCGTCTCAGTGCTGACCACCGCTTTGTCGGGAAAGCGCGCGCGGAAGGGCAGGTACTGCGGCGGCGTGCGGATGCGGTCGGTGCCCTCGAACTCTGGCTCCTGGCGGATGCCCTCGCCCTGGTAGTTGAGGCCAATCACGTCGACCTCGGCCGGCAGCGGCATGTGGGGCTTGGCGAAGTTCATGGCCGAGGTGGTGGGCCGGGTCGGGTCCTCCTCGCGCACGATTTGCACCAGGCGGCGGGCGACCGCCGCACCCTTGTCGCCGGTGTACTGCTCGCCAACCTCATTGCCCACGCTCCACAGTACGACGGACGGGTGATTGCGGTCGCGGCGCAGCATGGCGCGCAGGTCGGGCTCGTGCCAGTCGGGGAAGACGAGGTGGAAGTCGAGCGGCGTCTTCTTGAGCTCCCAGGAGTCGAAGATCTCGTCGATGACGAGCAGGCCCAAGCGATCGGTCAGTTCGAGCAGCTCAGGTGCGGGCGGGTTGTGGGACAGGCGGATGGCGTTGACGCCCACGCCCTGCAGCAACTCCAGCTGACGCTCGGCCGCGCGAAGGTTGAAGGCGGCGCCGAGCGCGCCCAGGTCGTGATGGTTGTTGACGCCCTGGATGCGGATGTGCTGCCCGTTGACGAGCAGGCCTTGCTCGGGGTCGAAGCGAACGCTGCGGATGCCGAAGCGGGTCTCGTAGCGGTCCACGACCTGGCCGCCCTGGCGCACGCGGGTGACGCCCAGGTAGCGATGCGGTTGCTGTTGCGGCGCCGGGCCCCAGAGGCGCGGCTTGAGCACCGTGGCTTCGCCCTTCAGCACCAGCTCGGCACCGGGCTCCAAGGGCACGGTCGCAAAGCGGATGCGGGCCACGGCGTCACCCTCGGGCCTGCCGTCGCGGGACAGCGCAAAGAACTCGGTCTCCACCTGCGCGCGCGCCGCCGTGGCACCGCGGTTGGTGACGGTGACATCCATCGCCAAGCGCGCCTTCTCGGCCGAGACCTCGGGCGTGCGCACCACCGTGCCCCAATGGCCAATCTGCACAGGCGCGGTCTTGGTCAGCCACACGTGGCGGTAGAGGCCAGCGCCTGGGTACCAGCGCGCAGACTCGGGCGGGCTGTCGAGCCGGATGACGAGCTGGTTGGGCTTGCCCGGCTCGGCATAGGGCGTCAGGTCCACGCGCCAGCTGTTGTAGCCGTAGGGCCAGCCGCCCACGAGCTTGCCGTTGAGCCAGACGGATGCGTAGGCCATGGCCCCATCCACGTCGAGGTAGAGCGACTTGCCCGCGTCACTGGCCGGGATGTCGAGGGCCCGGCGGTACCAGACCGGGCCCCAGGTCTGCAGGCGGCCCATGCCGCCATAGGGGCCGGTGGACAGGAAAGGGCCTGCGGCGGCCCAGTCGTGCGGCAGGCTCACGGTTTGCCAGGCACGGTCATCGAAGTCGGCGCGCATCACGGCCAGGTTCGAGCCCGGCTGACCGGCGGGCCGGGTGTGGCGCTTGGCCGGATCGCGGATGAAGGGGTTCGCCGTGGGCAGGATCCAGGGCTTGAGCACGCCCTCGCGGGACTTCACCTGTACCGCCTCATCGGGCCGCGCATCGGCCACCTTGCCGTCGGCCGACTGCTTGACCTCGGGGCGCACGTCGTAGATCAAGGCTGCAGCAGCGGGTTCGGGGTCACCCTTGAGGAAGCGCCAGCCGGTGTCGAGCCGGATGCGCTCGCGCGGGGCGAGCTCTGGCTGGTCTGGCGCGTGGCGCTGGGCTTGCGCAGTCAGGCTGCATAGCAGCAGCAGTGGCACGGCAAGCCATTGGCGGAACGGATGTGAGCGTGAGCAAGTTGAATGCATGACGATGGTTCTTGTGGCGAGGCCGGCGACACGTGCAGGGACGGCTGAGAACGACGCCCTCTTCGCGTGCTCTCCTGGGAGCGAACGCAGTGCGCAACATCTTTGAGCCGTTGCGGGCGCATAAGTTTGGGCGGCACGAAGATAGGCGAATCGACAAAGCCAATCAGGGCAGCCGACCGCTGAAGGCCTCTAACGCACAGGGGTCGCGTTACCAAAGCAACGCGACCCCTGAAAGAGAGCGGGCCAGCGATGGACCCGCCTTAAGGAACGATCAGAACGCCGAACGCAGAGACAGGTTGAAGGAACGACCCGGCTTGTATTGGTCGAACACTGCCTTCTCGAACTTCACGAACTGGTTGGTGACTTCGTTGGTCGCGTTCCACAGGCTGAAGTTGATCGAGGGCGCGTACTTGTTGCCCAGGATCTTCTTCAGGTCCACACCTGCAGACAGGTCGATTTGCGTACGAGCCGCCTGGTAGGTATAGAAGCCCTGACCGCCCACGAAGCCAGGGGAGGCATTCGTGATCATCTGCGACGTAGAGCTACGCACCGCACGGAAGCTCCAACCATTGCGCTCGTAGTAGACCGTCAGGTTGGTGGTCTTGGGCGGCACACCGGCCACCGGCAGGGCATTCGGCACCGTGTCCGTTTGCTTGGTGTAGGTGTAGTTGGCCGTGAAGCCAAAGCCCTTGACCGGCAGCATGTCGAGCGGCTGTTGCCAGGTCAGCTCGTAGCCACGGATCTTCAGCTTGGTGGTGATGTTGTAAGGCTCGGAGATTTCAACCGTGTGCTTGTCGCGGCCGCCGCTGGCATTGACCGCGAGCAACTGGGTATCCGTCAAGCCCACAGTGCCGTACATGGCATCCAGCTGCGACAGCAGGTAGCTGGTCACGCGGGTGCCCGGGCGGCCGATGAGGTCCTTGGCGAAGGCCGAGGCCGACAGATAGGCTTCACGTGACAGGTAGTACTCGACCGCCACATCCAGGTTGTTGGACAGGAAGGGATTGAGGTTCGGGTTGGTCACGTTGCCAGTCCGCACGCTCTGGTCACCGATGCTCAGCGTCGTCTGCTTCAGATCCGCCGGGTTGGCCCGGGTGATCGATTTCGAAGCCGAGGCACGCGCGATGAGCGAGTCGGTCACGTTGTAGGCCAGGGACAGCGACGGCATCGTGTTCTGATACGGCGTGGTCTCATAGCTCCACAGCGACAGATCGGGGTAGCGCGAGCCGTTCAGGTTGCCATTGGCGGCATTGCGCGGATCGGCCTGGGCCGTGAGGTTGCCGATGGTCTGCTCGGTGCCCGCGAAGCGGATGCCGGCGTTGTAGCGCAGGGCACGATCAAACAGCATGTACTTGCCGTTCACTTCGACGTAGGCGCCAGTCACGATTTCGCGCAGATAGCCGCCCGAACCGTTGCCGAAGCCCTTGTAGATGTTGTCGCGGAAGTACTGGTAGTTCGTGTCCTTGGCGAACTTGTTCCAGTCCACTTCGATGAAGCCGTAGTTCGACCCGCGCAGGTACTGAGGAAGGGCGGAATTCGGGATCAGCGAGCCCTGGTAGGCCAGGCCAGTCTGGCCCGCCGTGTAGCCCTGGCCGAAGCCAGGGTAGGCAGTTGCCGCCACGGGGCCCGGAGCCACGCGGCCATCGCACGAACCCTGGAAGGCCGTGTTCGGCTGCCAGAACGTGACGTTCATGTTGTTGGCACAAACCAAGTTCGACCATTGGCCGGACACGTCGTAGCCGCGATAGCGGCGCTCGATGTCGTCCCAGCTGCCGCCGACCTTCACGTTGAAGTTGTTGTCACCCCACTTGAGGTTCAGGCGCGCGCCACGCGTGGTGTTGTTGCGCTCGTAGAGGTTCATGCGCAGGCCGGACAGGTTCTGCCCAGGCTGGTACCAACCAAACGCCGACGGATCGTTGATGTTGACGTTGCTCGACACCGCCGGCAGGTCGCCCTGAGTGTTGTCGTAGTAGATCGTCGTCGGCGCCGACTTCGTGGCCACCAGCACCGACGGCATGTCGCGGTAGAAGCGGCTGTTGGTCGCGTTGAAGTGTCCGTCGATGGTGACGGTTTCAGTCGGGCGGTACTCGAAGCCAGGATTGATGCTGCCAAAGCGCGTCAATTCCTTCATCGGCCGGTACTCCATTGACCAGAAGGTGTTCGCCAGCGTGACCTTGTTGAGTACGCAACCGGAGGAGCAATCGCTACGGTCGAACTCCATGCCGATGGGGATCGCGGTTTGCGGACGCGTGCCGACATTCATGCCGTTCTGGAACATCTCGTTGCCCTTGCGCGCGACGAGCGTGTCGACATAGACGTCGGTCTGGTCATTGGGCTGCCATTGCAGGCTCAAGATGCCGCTGATGCGCTTGCGTTCGCCCTGGAACACCATATGGCGAGCCAGGCGGCCCATCAGCGCGTTGTCGATCTGCTGAATGGTGGCACCCGGGTTGAGGGCCAGCAGCATCGCGCGGTCGATGGTCTTGCCAGGAACGAGCAGCGCCTTCGCGTAGTCGGGCACGGTGCTCAGGTCCAGGCCCGTCGGCACGGTCAGCGGCGTGGTCATGTACTCACCGCTGATGGAGGGGTAGTTGTCCGACGCGTTCTTTTGCGACGAGTTCAACTGGAAGCTGCGCATGTCCACCGTCTGGAAGGTATTCGACCGGTAGTGCGTGTCACCAAAGGCCACGCCGGCCAGCACGCCGACGCCGCCGAATTCCTTGGTATCCCAAGTGTTGCTGACGAGTGCGGAGCCCGTCGTACCCCACTGCTTGTTCTGGTCGCGGTAGTTGCCGCTGAGCGTGAAGGCGCTGCGGAAGCCCGCCTTGTCGAAGGGTCGGGCGCTGCGCATATTCACCGTGCCAGCGATGCCGCCTTCGATGATGCTGGCCTTCTGGCTCTTGTAGACCGACGCGCTGGAGAACAGCTCGGACGGCAGGAAGTCCATATCGACTTCACGGTTCGCGCTGATGTTGCCGCCCCAACTGCCGGCAGAGGCCGAGGCCATCGGAGCACCGTTGAGCAGCACGCGTGTGAATTGCGGGCCCATCCCGCGGATCGAGATGTTCAGGCCTTCGCCGTCGATGCTGGCGCGGGTGATGTTGACGCCCGGGATGCGCGACAGCGAGTCGACGATCGACGGGTCGGGGAACTTGCCGAGGTCTTCGGCGAACACGGTTTCACTCAGGCCCACGTCTTCACGCTTGGACTTGGCCGATTGCGCCAAAGAACTGCGGATACCAGTCACGACCACGGTGTCGAGTTGCTGCGAGGCTGCGGCCGGCGCCTGCTGCGCGTAGGCCTGCGACATCAGCGCGGTGAGCAGCGTCAGCGCGAAGCCCTCGTGGGCCCGAAGCCGACGCGGCTGAGCGGTTGCGTGTTTTGTCATCTCTGTCTCCAAATTGGGCCAAATGGCCGGGGTAATTCGCTCCCGTCGCCAGGAGCAGGTCATTGCGTCAGTCTCGAAAGATTCCGTTGCAGTGGCAAAGTCAAAGGGGTGCGCCTGACCGCTTAATTGCGGTGGCTCGAAGGGAATTGGATTGAGGCGGCCGATAAACCCGGCGAGCAACGCCAGGAAAACTCAGCATGCGGTGCGAAAGCCTCGGTGGCCCGCAGTTTGAGACGCATTGCGAGACGCGGCGAATGAAAATTGCCAGCGCGCTCGATACCCGTTTGCACACAGGAGCCGGGGGTCATCATCGCCAGCCACCCCGTGAAGTGGCCGAGCCGGGCGACGAGCGCCGCAACACAGCGCTCACGGCGCCGCCCCAGCGCGAACATCCAGCGCCGTCGCCCCCAGCCGAGCGCTGCGTCACCAGTGGTGCATGCCGGCTGGCCACCCTTGCGCACCCAAACTTGCGGGTTTGAAGCCAATGAGAGCGCTAACACCCTACCCCCGGCAGCAAATCAGGGTGCTTTGGGCGCAGATCGCCGAAGTCTTGCACCAAACTGGAGCAAAGACGCGCCGAGTCAACGGACATATCGGTATCTGACCGACCAGGGTTATCACGTGCACGGCTCGAACGAACCGACACCCACGCACGCCCCGCCCTGCCACTCTGGGCATGGGGGCGCGCCCGATACGGGCGGATGACTGGCAAGACCGATGACATGTAACAAAAGGTCGTTAGGTTGTATGACGTCAGATTAATTCGATCCGAGCGCGATCGCCATGCCAGGTTTTCCCCCAAGCTTTGTTAACGCGAACAGGATTGCCCCGGGCGTCAGAGGAGGCGCCTCGGCTTCGATGCCAAAATCGGCATCGATCAACAACAATAATTAATCGGACGATTGGCCTCGATGTTGCCAATTCGCCATAGCCTCCCGGCCTGGCGAAGGAAGCCGATGCCGCATACCGGGAACGCCATCAGCACGCCGCCAAAAGGCATTGGCCTTGCGCTGAAGGCGGTCGGTAATATGGCGGATCGGATATTGGCGTTTCCCAATCAGTGCGGTACGCCTCCTGCGAATATCTTCCACCCACCAGATATTCGGCGTACCGCACGCTGGAAATCCTCGTTTTGGGAGAGTGAGTTTTTGAGAACCCGTTATGTGGGTTCTCGTTGCAGACGCTGAGGCGGTGGAATCCTTGTATTCAACAAGGTGGAATCCGGGTCAACCCTCTTCGATTTTCGAGTCTGCAGGCCGGTTTGGCTGTCGGGGTCACCTCACACAGGTCTCCTCAGCCCCGTCAACCGTCTGGCCAAACTCACTCACCCTTCTTCCCGCG
>CALMQC010000557.1 GCA_937871895.1 uncultured Roseateles sp.
GTCCTTCAAGACAGCAACGTCGCCCACCTGAGAGACCAGCACGCCAGCGTGAACACCCGCTGAATAGCAGCGGCATATGACGTACTGACCGATCATTGGGTCGGGTTGCTGTGGCTGTTGAGCCGTTTGGAAAATGGACGCGATCTGCTTCAGTTCTCCATATGTCAATGTGTCAATGTTCATGATGTTTCCTTGGTTGTGGTTACTGTTAGCGCCAGCTTCAGTAGGGCGCGGGGAATGGTGATTTGATTTGTTATGATGTTTACTCTAGTTTGTTGACGATCCACGACGTGACAATCACCGCTGTGACGAACACGAAGATGCACCACGCCATCCAGCCAATGATTTCAACGGCCCGGTCAATTCCACTGTGCGTGTCGGCGTGCGGGCTCGATCCGTCTGAGTTCTCGGTCACGAGGTTGCCGCAGTCACAGCACCACGGGTGCCGGCCTTGATTGCAGGCCCCGGTTCCTTCGCAAGTCATGGCGCCCCCAGTGGTTTGCTGGCGAGGCATGTGATCTCGCGCCCCGTCAATGGGCACCACAGGGCCTTCGCTACTTGTTCAGTGATCGCGCTCATCTTCCTTCTCCTGTTCTGTCAAAAACCACTTCTTGATCGTCACGACAGAATGCCCGCGTTGCAGACTTGCTGTCTCGTAGCGAAGCGCGCCCTGCATGAGCAGCTTGCGCAGCATCTTGCGCGCGGCCTGTGCGTTTCTGGACACGCGGTCTGCAATGTCGGCAGCTTCCATGCCTGGCTTGTTGCGCAGGGCGGCGCAGATGTCGGATGCGGCGGCTCCGTTTTTGCGGCATTTGGATGCCGACGCGGTGGCCGCCTCGTAGCTGCCGCCAATCCAGGCAGTTTGTATGGTCATGCCGTAGCCTCGACGTAGTAGCGAATGGTCTCCGTGGCGGAGACCAACTGCTGCGCGGTGGCGGACGGTTTGTCGACCAGCTTGCGCGCCTCGGCGTGGCGCTTCTTGAATTCACGCACTGCCATCACCCCCTCCAGCTTGCTGTGCAGTGGCGGCCTCTTGAGCATGGCGCGAAGCCGCTCGCGCAGTGTCTCGCGATCGTCCATGTCAAACCTCCATCGGCTCCTGGGCCAGAGAGGATCGCGTCTCGTCGCTGATGGGAGCGAGTGTTGCGTTCTCGATCTCGATGCCGGCCTTGGCCATGGCGAAGACCTCGTGGCTGACCGGGATGTCGGCCGTGAATTCGTTGCGGGCGGCATGCGCGATGGCGCCGCGCGGGGTGGCGGCTTCGATCAGGCGTTGCTTGCCGGTGGATTTGCAGTGGACGCGGTAAAGGCGGGTGGTGGTTGTCATTGAACTCTCCTGGAATGTTTCAGTTTGGGTGGTGCGAATTATTCCAGATGGCATACATTCGGTCAAGCGAAATATGCCGCTTGGTGCTGGTTATTTGTCGCCCTCCGGCTCGCCGCCCAGGGCGGCAATAAGGCAGCCGATCAGCGGCACCAGTTCGCCGGTTGCAATGGCGACGTCGGCGTCGAACCCGGCCTCGCGCGCCTTGCCGGACTCGAACACGACGTCCATGAACTTCAGCTTGCGCAGCGTCCCGGAGTCGGTCAGCACGAACGACACGCGGCCACGCCAGGACAAGGCCAGCTTGGTCGGCCGCTTGCCGTGCAGGATGTGGTCGCGCACTTCCTGCGTTTCCAGGTCGCAGTTGGTGAAGCGAATCTTGGCCTTGGTTTCGTCGCTGGCTGCCAGCTCGCATTCGGCGCCCACAAAGAAGTCTGGTCCCTGGCGGTGCTCATCGGCCAGCAGGTTCGTCATGAAGCCAGCCGGCGAGGTGGTGGTCTGCAGCAGGGCGACCTGCAGGCCGGGCATCGAATTCACCAACTCGGTGAGGACGAGATCCGCCTTGGACTGGGTGGCGGTGCCGATGGTCAGAAGCCCCGCAGCGCGGTCGATCCAGACACCAACGGTGGACCGCTTGGGGAACGCGGCCGGCAGCAGCTCCAGGCGGATGTCGTCGATCAGATTGCGGCGCTCCTTCTTGCCGGGTTTGCGGCCGGTAGTTTTCTCGATGGAGTCAACCAGCTCGTCGAGCCTCTTGTCGATGGCCTGGGCCGGAACGGTCTTGGTCTCGATCGTCAGCTCCATGATGGCCTGGCTGTTGACGAACTCGATCAGCGCCCCATGCGCCTCGCTGCGCGGCGGCGTCCAGCCGACGGAGCGCTCCTGCATGGGCCCGCATGGCTCGAACGGAAGAAAGTCGATCTCGCTCAGGATGGTGGGTTCGGTGAATTCAATGCGGTAGATGGTGCAGTTTTTGAACATGGTTACCTCCTGTTGTTGAGTTCTTCGAGCGCGGTGCGCCGCAGCTTGCGGTACTGGCGTTTGCCGATCATCCGGATGACATTGCGCAGCGCGGCGCGATCCTTGGCTGCGCGGTCTCGCGCGACGATCTCGGACGCGGTATCGGAAAGCGACTTCGCCGGAGGACTTGGCGCTTCGGCGGGCATCAGTAGGCCTTCCCGCCAGCGGCCATGCGAGCCTCGGGCTTGTGGTCTGCGCGCTGCCGGTTGTAGGCCATCTTCTCGGCCATGGCGCCGCCAAGGTCCAGCTTCATTGCGCCGGCTAGGTCGAAGATGCGGATCAGCGCATCGGCCAGCTCTACCTCCAGCATGGAGCGGCTGGGAATGTGGTCATCCATGAGTCCCTTGCGGTGGCCCTCCATGGCTTCACTGACCTCGCTATGGACCAGGCACAGCTTCTGCGCCACCAGGGCGCCGCCGAGCATCTTGCTGGCTGTCGTGTCTGGCTTGTTGATGATCTCGCGCAGGTCACTCTTTTCGTGCAGCCACCAGCCGGCGCGTTCGGCGTCGCCGTGGCAGATGTCGCGCAAGATGTTTACCTCTCCGGCAACATCGAGACCAAAATTCCAGTTGGGTGATTGAGTGGGTTGGTTTGTCATGTGGTTCTCTGTTGAGTTGTGATGGGTGGGTACTCGCTGCACCAGTTGATCGTCGGCCGGGTTCTCCCAACCGTCTGGCATCCGCTTTCCCCGCGAATGGTCAGAAAGGCACGTCATCGAGCATGTCATCAAACCCGGAGCTTGCCGGGGCGGCCTGGCGAGGGGCGCCGCCACCACGCGCGTCCTGGTAGCCGTTCTGCGCTGGGCGCGAGTCTTGCTGCGGCGCGGCCTGGCGCGGGGCTTGAGCCTGCTGCCCTTGGTCGTCGCGGCGGCGGTCGGTCAGCTCGACGTCATCGACGAAGGCGACCAGCTTGTGCCCGGTTCCGTTGCGTCCTTTGTAGGTCTCGATGTGCAGGTCGGACAGGTGGAAGACGTGCTGCGACCCCTTGGTCAGCATGGGCGCCAACACCTCTGCGCGCTGGCCAAATATCGCTGCGTCAATCCATTGGGTCGGCCGGTTGCCGTCCTCTCCCTTGCGGCCGTAGTTGAAGGCCAGGGACACGTTGGCGACCGGCTGGCCGGCTGGGGTTTGGCGAAGCTCTGCGTCTCGGCCGATGCGGAAAAGTCCGGATGATTTCATGGTGATCTCTCTTTCAGTGGGTGGTTGTGTTGCGCGCCGCACGAACCGGCGTGATGGTCTTGCCCGTGATCCCGCAGGGTCGGTTCGGACGTGCATCCACCAGGCCTGCGGCCACGAGCGTGTTGATGCGCCCGCAGACGCTGGCCAGCGGGATGCCGGTTTCCTTGTGCAGCTCCTGCCGCGAGAAGTTGCGGTTCGGGTTGGCGCGCAGGAACTCCAGCAGCTCACGCTCCTGGTCCCCCAGCTTTCCCGAGCGCTTGTGCTCGCGGTGGTTCTCGATGCTGGTCTGGCTGGGCATGTCAGGCCGCCTGGGCTTCACGCGCCTGGAAAGCGACAAACTGCACCAGGTAGGCGCGGATCGTGTTCTTCTCCTTGGGCGTTGCGTTGACCGTGGCCAGGAAGCGGGAGATCTCGTCCTGGTGCTCGACGATCGCAGCGCGGTGGCGCTCGATGTCTGGGCGCGTTGCTTGAGGTGCCTGCACCGCAGGAGGCTCCGCAGAGCGGGCGCGTTCGATGGCTGCGGCGGCGGCAACAGCGCGCGCGGCTTCTTCGTCGCGGATGCGCTGGCGCTCCTGCTCCAGGCGCTGCGACTCGGCCGCGAACCGCTGGTCCAGCAAGGCGGCGAAGTCATCACCGGCCTTGGTGCAGATCGCCTTCAAGTCGGGAACCAGGTGGTCGGCTTTGCGCGCGGCAACCAGCCGCAGATTGCCGGAGATAGTCTCGGCGACGGCCTTGGCTTCGATCTTGGCGCGGGCCAGCTCATCATTGGCCGCGCTGCGCAGGGATTCCACGGTGCGCTTGCCTTTGATGGCGCCGGCAAAGTCGACCGCAATGGGCGGCATCAACGCGTCGGCCTCGGCCGCGTTCAGCTCTGCGATGTGGGACGCCAGCTTTTCGCGCGCCTCGGCGACGATCTCGGTCTTGATGTCTTCCTTGCGCTGCTTGACCAGCTTCTCCAGCGCCAGCCGCGTGGTGCGACACAGCTCGGCCGCATCGGCCAGTGCGCGGCGCGCGGACTCGGCGTCGGTGAACGGCGCGAGCATGGCCTCAGCCTCGCGATCGCAGGCGTCCTGCGCCCTCTGCAGCGCCTTGACGGCGTCCTCGGCGTTGGCGAACTCCTGGTCGGTTTCGGGCCTCTTCGGTAGGCGCTCGATGTAGGCCTTCAGCTTGGTCGTGAACAGGTCCACGTTGGAGGCAATGGTCAGCTTGCCATCCACCCGCACCGACACCGCCGGCAGCGACTCGACCGGCTCAGCGACCACCTTGACCCGGGCCTCGGTGTGGGTGTAGGCGGCAACGTCGGCGTCGAACTGGTCCCAGGCCAGGATGATCCGCTCGCGCAGGGCGGGGTCTGGGGCGTACCAGCAGTGGAAAAACTCATCCCCATTGGCTGCGGTGAACAGCACCCTGCCGGCGCCAGACACCATAAGCTGGTGCTCCATTTGTGCGCGATAGTGCAGTGGCAGATCGGCACCGGTACAGCCGCCTTGCATGGCCTCGCGCAAGGACTGGTTGACCAGCTTGTTTTCCCATGCGACAGACCCATCCATGACCAGTCCATCAAACGAGGCCGACCAGGAGCCCTCTGAGCCGACCACCGGATAGAGGTCGTCGCCAATCAGCGCTTCGGCCTTTGGCCTGGCCAGCGCCTCGGCCTCGTGCCCGGCGTCGAACAGGCGCTGCGTGCCAACGTCAACTTCCGGAGCGATTCCAGTGGCGCGCTCTTTGATGAGCTGGTCGCGGGGCTTGTACGGCGAGCAGCCAAGCACGACGGGCGTATCGCTGGCGTTGCGGAGTGTGGCGCGGTGCTCGTGCCACTGGGGCGTGCCCTGGATCAGGTTGTGCTTGATCATGCGGATTCTCCTTGGTATGCGTCGAACGTGCGCAGGAATTCCTTGTCCTGCTCGCTCAGGGTGAACCTGGTGCTGAGCGTGTCGATCAGCCCTTGGTTGGTGTTGGCGCCCGAGGCGATCGTTGCGGCCCACGAGGCCAGGCGGCGCTCAGTGAAATAACCATCGGGCAATGGCGGAAGCGCGCTGCCGCGACTGGTTTGCCCATCGACAGTCTTCGGCGCTTCGGCAAGGTCTGCCAGACCCTCTCCGCCCTCGTTGTTGAGGTAGTGGATCGCCTGATCCAGCCGCTCGGTTTTTGGCCACATCTTGCTGGCCCGCTTGAGAACCGTTTTCTTCGCCATCTCTCCAGGGTCCGTAACCCAGGGGCACTTCTTCTGCTTGGCGATCCACGCCTTCCAGGCGGACGAGCGGTCACGGATGTCGCGCACCTCGTCAATGGACATGGTGTCGGTGAGGTAGTCTCCGTCAGCCGTCTTGGCCACGCAGTAGACGCCGACGATTTCACCTCGGTCCTTGGCGAACGGGTTGAATTTGTGTGATGGCGGATGACCGAAGCCGGCCAGCTCGAACTGGTCGGCGGCGCGCACCAGTTCAGCCTTGGCCCAGCGCACGGAGCCGCTGGCCACTGCCAATTCCACGAGGCCCATGTAGCTGACGTCGAGGCAGATTTTTCCGTCGCGCGGGACCAGATAGGCCAGCTTGCGCGCCGGGTTCAGGCTGAGCCCGATCGCGGCCAGGTTGGTGACCGCGTTGACCACCGACTGTCGGTTGCCGAGCGCGACTTTCAGCGCGTACTCGTTGTCGCTCAACACCTGGATGGCGAACTCTGCCTCGCGCTGGAAGACGACCGACTTGTCCGAGAGGACCGCATTGAACGTCGGCTCGGTGGCGAGAATGTCGCCCTGAATGACGCTGATTTCTTGAGTGCCCATGCTTTTCTCCTGTGTTGTGAATTATGCCGAAAAGAAAACGCCAAGTCAATCGGATGGCATGTTTTTTTGCGAAAAAAAATCACCGTCTTCTGCTGCTGCGAGCCTTTTGATGGTGATGTTCAGTGCGTCGATCTCTTCCATTTTTCTGACCAGCCACGCTCTGCGTTGTCCGTGGAGACCAAGCAGGCCGCCTTGGTGGCACGACTTGCACAGCGCGACGGTCGTGTAGTGCTGGCCTTGCTTGATGTGGTGCGCGTCGCACGGACCGGGAGCGTCGCAAACACTGCATGGAAGACTCTTGACCCTGGCAATGTGGGATGACTCCGCCTTGGTCGGCACCCTGGAGTTTTTTGACCGCATCAGCAGCCCTCGAAGTCGCCGAGAATGGTCTCAATCATGGCGATCCTTTCGGTTTGTGGCAGGTGCTTCCACAGCGTCTTGAGCGCGTGCTCGCTGCGGAGGAAGGCGATCATGTCATCGTGCACCTGCTCCATGTCACCTTGTTCCAGCTTGCCGTATGAGATGGATCGTGGGACCGGGATCACACCACCCTTTGGCCCAGGGAACCAGTCGACGAATCCGGACCCAACCTTCAGCCAGGTGCGGAACGCATCGAAGTTATCGAACCGCTCTTGCGCCTCGAAGACGGCCTGCTCCATGGCCATGTGCTTTCGGTGATACCAGCCCACGCGCTCCTTGTGGGTCTTGATTTCAACCATCTCCCCGGGTTCAAGGCGCATCAGCCCGTTGAAAAACCGGCGCCATGCTTTGCGTCCTTTTTCTCCAAGCCCATCGACGATCCCGAACAAGACGGCCCTTGCCGCGTCTTTGTTCGATTGTGGAATTTCAGCCGCGTCCTGACGAACAAGTGTGATTTCTGCCATCTCAATCTCCCGAGCTGCAGCCGCTGGAATCACCGGAAGATCCGCAGCCACTGGACCAACTGGACTCGGCGCCACCGCCGCCAAAGTCGCCAAAGCCATTGCGAACGACGGTCTCGTGCCGCATCGAGGGCTGATAAAGCGGCGAGACTAGACCGAACCCGGAGTCAGAAAAGTCCGGCCCCGGCTCCGGCCTGCGAGCAGGGGCAACCGGGGCAACCGGTGCGGACGGCGTCGTGCGCTGTGGCGTCGTGATCGGCGTCGAAATGGTCCGTGACTTTGGCGGCGTGATCAACACGCTGCGCGGCACAACATCGCGCTCGGGAGACATGGACCGGTGCTCCGGCTTGAACCCATGAAAAAGTTTTTCGATCCAACTGATGGTCATGGCAATCCTTGGTGATGCGATTTGTGTGCTACGAAAAGAGCCCGGCGAACGGGTTGCGAACCAATGCAGCGCGAGATTTGCCGCGCCGGATGGCCTTGGCGTGTGAATGGCTCATGCCGACTTCTTTTGCTGCGGCCTTGGCCGTCCCTGGGTGGTTGCGCACCCTCTCGATGGTCTCTGCGTTGAATCTGCTTTGTGCGGCCCTGGTGATTGCGATGCGCGCCGACTTGGCTGCGTTGCTGAATGCGCCGCGCCTGGCCGCCAGTTCGGCGCGCGTTTTGTTGGACGCAACAAGGCTGCACCTGGTGCTGACACAGAGCCTGTTGCCGCATGTGCATGCGACGACCAACCCAGCAGGGACCGGCTTGCCGTCAACCAGCTCGCGCAGCACGCGGCGGACGTAGGCGCTCTTGCCAAGGTGTCGGCACTGCGGCCGTCCGTGCCCATCCAGGCCGCCGGTCCAGAGCAGGCAGTCACCCTCCTCGACGCAGCGGCTCACGATGCTTTCGATCGTTTGTGTTCGGATGCTCCGTGGCATGTCAGCGCCACCGGTCTTTGTACGCGTCGTAGAGCCCGGCGTCTTTGACGTCCTGCAGGGCGCGTTCTTTTGCGGCTACCACCAAGTCCCCACGACCGAGACCTTCCAGGGCGCTGGAGAGGTGACTGGTCAGCGAGTTGCGACGAACATCGACGGCCCGCTCTTTCAGCAGCATGCGATCGGTCTTGAGCTGATGCAGCCGCAGCTCAATGTCGGCCAGCTCCGCCCTCATCTCGGTGCGCCGAGCCATGGGCGTTTGAGTGCCGGCTGTCCAGTAGGCAAGGCTTGCGTCGGCCATTTCTTTTTTCAGCTCTTTCTTTCGGCTTTGCAAATTGATTTCTTCGTTGATCATTTCTTTCCCTCCGTCAAATGTCGCTCCGGAAGCGTGGCTTCTGCGTGAGCTGGTGTGGTGTCAGTGGGTTGGCGCTTTCGGTCCAGCGCTGGTAGCGGCCCTCGAAGGCCAGCGCCACCTCGCCGGTCTTGCCCTGACGGGCTTTGGCGATGTCGAGTCCGATGGTGCTGATCGGTTCCGCTCGCTCGTGACGCCACATGAGCATCACGACGTCGGCATCCTCTTCGGCGGCGCCGGATTCCTTCAGGTCGGCCATCACGGGTCTCCCGCTTGGGCGCTTCTCGACCTCTCGGTTGAGCTGGCTGAGCACGATGACCGCCAGATCAAGCTGACCGGCGAGCTCCTTCAGGCCGCGCGAGATTTCCTCGATCTGGTGGTGCCGGCTCAACTGCCTGTTGGCGCTGGACATCAGCTGCAGGTAGTCGATGGCGACGACCCTGATCCCATGCTTGCGCTTGAGCAGTCGCGCTTTCGATGCCAGGTGCTGCATCGTCATGCCGGGCCTGAACTGCAGGTACAGCGGCAGATTGCGCACCCGCTCCACGCCATCCACCAGTCGCTGCCAGTCATCATCCGACAGGCGGCCCGTCTCCAGGCAGTCGAGGTCGATGCGCCCCAGGTTGGCCACGAGCCGGTTTGTGTTCTCGGACTCCTCCATCTCCAGGCTGAACGCGGCGACCGGCGTGTTGTCGAGCGCCAGGTTGAGCAGGATCTGGCCGGCGAGCGACGACTTCCCGACGGATGGACGCGCGGCGATCACGTAGACCTTCTTCGTCCGCAATCCACCACCCAGGCGCCTATCAATGCCGGGGATGCGTGTCGGCATGGCCGGCTGCAGCGTTCCATCGGCCATGGCCTGGACGCGGTCCAACATGTCCGCCACAAAGTTTTCGACTGGCTTCGGGTCGCCGCCGTCCTTGCGGGAGACGACGGACTCGATGACGGACTGGGCTCGTGCGGCCCGATCGGAAGCGGTGCCGGCTTGCTCGTTCGAGATTTCGGAGACATATCGCGCCGCAGCCTGCAGCCGTCGCGCCATGGCGTGCTCGGCAACCGTCTCGGCGTACCGCCTGGCGGCTCGGGCGCTCGGGACGTGGGTGACGTAGGAGCCAAGCGTCTGGTAGTCGATCGAGCTTGCGGCGCCGGATCGCTCCAGCTCGGCCATCGTCGTGATCACGTCGGCCGGCTTCCCGGACGCGATCAGCCTGGACATGGCATCGAAGACGGCGCCGTGGACTGGGTCGTAGAAGTCGCCCGCCACGACGATGTCGGCAACACGGTCAAGGGCCTCGTTGTCGAACAGGATCGAGCCCAGCACGCCGTACTCGGAGTCGGCCGAGAAGAACTCCCGGCCAGCCTCGATGGGCAAGTCACGCAGGTTCATGTTGCCCTTCCCTTTCCATGTTCTTCGCTTCTTCAGCACGACGCGCCTGCAGCCCCTCGCTGGTCCAGTTCGCCGGCCCATCGGCATTGACGGTCCACAGGCGATACCAGCGGTCTTTCACCGAGCTGGAGAAGGCGTCTGGCCAGTCGATGTACTTCTTCGCTTTGCGCCGCCCGGCGGTGTGCTCCTCTCGGAACCGCAGCCAAGCCAGGACCAGCATGTCGCCATCAATCCCGACATCGGCGCAGTACCGCCGGATGTAGTGGTCATCAGGGATCGGCTTCACGCCGGCCT
>CALMQC010000558.1 GCA_937871895.1 uncultured Roseateles sp.
CAGGAGCCGAGGTTGTTGACGCCGATGACGAAGAAGCGGTCGGTGTCGAGGGCCTTGCCGGGGCCGACGAGGTTGTCCCACCAGCCTTCGCTCTTGGCCTGGCCGGCATAGGTGCCGGCCACGTGGTGACTGGCGTTGAGTGCGTGGCAAACGAGCACGGCATTGCTGCGCGCGCTGTTGAGCTGGCCATAGGTCTCGATGCGCAGCGCATAGGGGCCCAGGCTGGCGCCACTGCGCAGCTGCAAGGGCTCGTCAAACTGCAGATCCTGGGGCGTCACATCGCCCACGCTTCGGCCCGTCATCGTCGCTCCGAAAAAACAAAACCGGCGGGACGCCGGCTGTGGAAGCGCCCTGTTTAGCGGCATTTGTAGAGCGCCCGCAATCCGGAACAAATCGGCGCTTGTCGGGCGGAAGTCTAGCTGAGCGCTTCATAAACTCAGCCCATGGTCAGTTACTCCTTTGTGTACGAAATGTCGCGCATCCATGGCCTGCTCGCTTGGGCGGCGGTGGCGCTCTTCGTGCTGCGCGGCATGGCGGCCTTTCAGTTTGGGCGCGAGTGGGCGATGGACAGCCGGGTGCGGGTACTGGTGTTCGGCCTCTACGTGCTGCTCGGCGTCACGGGCCTGAGCCTTTGGGGCCTGCGCCACTACGACCCGCTGACCGACGCCTGGATGGCAGCCAAGCTGCTCGGGCTGCTGGCCTTCGCGGTGAGCGCTTACCGGGCCATGGCGGGCGAGCGCTTCCACCCCTGGGCCTACGGGGCGGGCCTCGCGTCGCTGGCCTATCTGATGGCGGTGTCGCTGACCCGCGAAGCCCTGCCGGGACTGTGACGCAATTGACGGCGGCCCTGAGGCTGCGGGTTGACGCGGGCATGCCAAACCCTGGGTGCCGGTGATAGGCTGACGGACCTCGGCCCGCTCACCCGGCGCCCTCTCGGTGCTCTCTCGGGACAACCGGATGTTTCTGCAGAACCTTCAAGAACTTTTGGGCGCGTACATGATGCCCGTGCTGATCGCGATCCCGCTGGCGGTGATCGTGATCATTGCGGCGCTCAAGCGCGACGACTACCGCCGCCCGCCGCCGCCACGCAGCACGCGTCGCCCGCTGCCGCCCCGGCCCACCCCCGAACAGCTCGGCATCAAGCGCGAGATCCCGCCGCTGCCCGACTTTGGCATGGCGAGCCCCCTGGTCACCGCCCCCACACCGATGGCGCCGCCCCCGCCGCCGGCGCCGCTCGTGCCGCCGCCCGGCCCGTCGGTGGTGGTGGTGGCCGACGACTCGGCCGTGGTGCGCACCAAGCTCAAGCGCCTGCTGGAGGCCAATGGCTATGAGGTGCTGGCGGTGAACGACGGCGTCGAAGCCTCGGCCGCGATCGAAGCCCGGCCCGAGGTGGCCGTCTTGATCACCGACCTGGAAATGCCCAACAAGGACGGCTTCGAGCTGATCGCCGACCTGCATGGCGGCCTGGCCACCGAAGACCTGCCCATCATTGCCATCACCGGCCACGACGAGCTGCACGGCCGCGTGGGCCAGATCGAGGGCGTGTTCGGCATCTTCAAGAAGCCCTGGGTGGACCGCGAACTGCTCAAGCGCGTGGACTCGCTCAAGCACCTGCGTCTGGCGGCCGCCCGCCGCAACCGCCGCGCCACCGACCTGCGCACGAGTTGACCTAGCGGTAGGCGCGCGGCCCCAGCGCGAGCGCGAGCAGGGCCACGGCCAGCGACACCGCCAGCACGGCGGCGAAGGGCTCGGTCTCGGGCAGGTAAAGCAGCCCGGCGAGCGCCAGCGCGGCACTGCTGAAGAGTGCATCACTGAGCTGCAGGGCTGAGGAATTGGCGCCCTGCTCCTCAGGCGCCGAGAGCTGCAGCGTCAGCACCGACAGCATCGGGAACGACAGGCCCACGCCGGTCAGCGCCACGCCCCAGCCCAGCACGACCAGCGGCGCAGCAAAGCTGCGGCTGACCGTCAGCCACACCAGCAGCAGCCCGGCCGCGCACAGGCCAAGCCCGAGCTGGAACACCAGGCGGCGGCGCGCCGGCTGGTGTGCCCGTGCCTGCATTGCACTGCCCAGACTCCAGGCCCCGGCGCCAACGCTCAAGGCCAAGCCAGCCGCCCCGAGGCTCCATTCAAAGCGGTGATTGAGCACCAGGGGGATGAAGGCCTCCGCGCTCGCGTACGCCGCCGCCAGCAAGCCGCGCAGCAGCACGACGGCCGGCAGGCCGGGCTGCGCCCGCAGACTGCCGGGCGGCAGCAGGGGCGCCGCCGCCCACAGCGCCAGGGCCAAACCGAGCAGCAGCAGCGGCCAGGCCCAGGCACCCGCCTGGCTGGCCAGGTGCAGGATCACCGCGCCTGCCGCCGCCGCCACGGCCCAGCGCAGACGTTGCCAGCGCAGCACGCCGCCATCACCCCGCCCGGCGCGCCGCAAGGCCGGCAGCAGCAAGGCGGCCGCGACCGGCACCGCCAGCGCGACAGCGAGAAAAACCCAGCGCCAGCCCAGCGTGATGACCAGCAGGGACGCCAACGCCGGCCCGACGAGGCCCGGCACCACCCAGGCGGCCGCGAACATGGCGAACATCTTGGGGTGCAGCGCAGCGGGCACCAGCTGGCCGAGGCCGACATAAAGCGCCACCCCCAACATCCCGCCGCCCAGGCCCTGCACGGCACGGCCCAGCACCAGCAGCGCCATCTGCGGCGCCAGGCCGGCCAGCAGCAAACCCGAGAGGAAGAGGAGCAGGCCGAGCACGGTGCTGCGCCGCGCACCGCGCCGGTCACAGACCTCGCCGCCCAGGACCATGCCGACCATGGACGTCGCCAGCGTCACGCCAAAGGCCAGGGCATAGAGCTGGAGGCCGTCCAGAGCGGCGGCCACAGCGGGCATCGCAGTGACGACGGCGAGCGTCTCGAAGGCCAGCATCGAGATCAGCGCAATGGCCCCCGTGCAGGCCGCGCGGCGGCCCGGGGCGAAGAGCGTGCCGGATGGCATTTCGGGGTCTGCGGGAGTGTGGGTCATGCGGGCATTGGGCAGGTTCAAGTGGGCTTGAAGTCAAGCCCGGCGCGACAATCCCGCGATGTCGATCGAGCGTCTCTACTGTGCGTCGGCGGGCTTTGAGGCGGCCTGCCGCATCCCGGGCCTGGCTGCTGCGCACCGCAGCCACGGCCTGCACGGCCACAGCTACTTTGCCACCCTGCGCACGGCGCAGGCGGCCGCAGCGTTTCGGGGGGCCGAGGTGGAGACGCTGCGCGAACGGCTGCAAAGCGTGCTGGCCCCGCTCGACCACGCCTACCTGAACGACCAGCTCGCCAACCCCACGGACGAGAACCTGGCGCGCTGGCTGCGCGAGCGATTGCAGCTCGGCGACGTGCGGCAGATCGGCATCCAGAGCACCACGCACTGCGGCGTGGACCTCGACAACGCCGGCCACGCGCATGTCTGGCGGCGCTACCGCTTCCAGGCCGCCCACCAGCTGCCGAACGTGCCCGCTGGCCACAAGTGCGGTCGCATGCACGGGCATGGCTTCGAGGTCATCCTGCACGCCAACAGCGACCTGGGCGAGCGGGATCTGGCCATCGATTACGACCACCTCGACGCGCTCTGGGCGCCGCTGCACTTTGAACTCAACTACCGCTGCCTGAATGAGATCCCCGGCCTTGAGAACCCGACCAGCGAGCTCATCAGCAGTTGGCTGTGGGCGCGGCTCAAGCCCCAGCTGCCCGAGCTGTCCTGGATCACGGTCTACGAGACCGGCTCCAGCGGCGCCAACTTCAACGGCCGCGACTACCGGATCTGGAAGGAAATGACGCTCGACAGCGCCGTGCGCCTGCGCGAGGCCCCGGCCGGCCACCATTTGGCTGCGCTGCATGGCCACACCTACACGCTGCGCCTGCACCTGGCCGCGCCGCTCGACGCCGTGCAGGGCTGGACGGTGGACTTTGGCGATGTGAAGACGCGCTTTGACCCGCTCTTCAAGGCGCTGGACCACCACCCGCTCTACGAGATTGCCGATTTGCCGGACGGCGACATCGCCTCCATCGCGACCTGGGTGCTGCAACACGGCGGCGAAGTGCTGCCCGAGATCGACCGGGTGGACCTGTACGAAACGCGCGGCTGCGGGGCCATCGTGAGCCGTGCGGACTGCGAGGAATTGATCCCGGTATGACAGGCATTCGCAATTCGAGCGCCGGGCCGCCCCAAGCCGAATTGCCATCCCCTCGGGGGATCGGCCGGCGTACCCG
>CALMQC010000559.1 GCA_937871895.1 uncultured Roseateles sp.
GGCGGCTTGTAGACGCAGAGCGCCTCGCCGAAGGCCAGCATCCAGGGATGGTCCTGATAGAGCTGCTGCCGGCCCGACAGCGTGCGCCAGGGGATCAGCTCGTGCACGTTGGTGTAGCCGGCGTTGTACGAGACGGTCTCGCTCTCGATGCCGCTCCACGTGGGCGAGCTGATGATCTTGCGCGGCTGGGCCTGGATGTCGCGGTAGCGGATCTTCTCGTCCTCGCGATAGAGCGCCAGGTGCGCGTGCTCGCGGCCGGTGTACTTGGACAGCGCCTCCCACGCCTTGACGGCGACGTGGCCGTTGGTTTCGGGTGCCAGCTGCAGCACCACTTCGCAGGCGTCGATGTCGGACTCGATCTTCGGCATGCCCTTGGTCACGCCCTCGTCGCGCACGATGCCGTTGAGCTCGCCGAGCTGCTTGACCTCGGTCTGCGTGTTCCAGCCGATGCCCTTGCCGCCATTGCCCAGCTTGTTCATCAAGGGGCCCAGTGCGGTGAAGCGCTTGTAGACATTGGGGTAGTCGCGCTCGACCGTGGCGATGGCCGGCGCCGTCTTGCCGGGCACCAGCTCGCACTCGCCGCGCTTCCAGTCCTTGACGTCCAGCGGCTGGCCCAGCTCGCCCGGGGTGTCGTGCATCAGCGGCGTCAGCACGACTTCCTTTTCCACGCCGAGGTGACCGACGCAGACCTCGCTGAACTTCTTGGCGAAACCCTTGTAGATCTCCCAGTCGCTGCGCGAGGCCCAGGCCGGGTCCACCGCTGCGGACAGCGGGTGGATGAACGGGTGCATGTCGCTGGTGTTGAGGTCGTTCTTCTCGTACCAGGTGGCCGTGGGCAGCACGATGTCCGAGTACAGGCAGGTGGTGCTCATGCGGAAGTCCAGCGTCACCAGCAAGTCCAGCTTGCCCTGCGGGGCCTGGGCGTGCCACTTCACCTCGGTCGGCTTCGCGTCCTCTGGGCCCAGGTCCTTGCCCTGAACGCCGTTGCTGGTGCCCAGCAGGTGCTTGAGGAAGTACTCGTGGCCCTTGCCGCTGGAGCCCAGGATGTTGGAGCGCCACACGAACATGTTGCGCGGCCAGTTCTGCGGCGCGTCGGGGTCGTGGCAGGCCAGATCGAGCTGGCCCGCCTTGAGCTGCTGCACCACGTAGTCCTTGCCGTCCATGCCGGCGGCAGCGGCCTCCTTGGCCAGTGTCAGCGGGTTGCGGTTGAGCTGCGGTGCGCTGGGCAGCCAGCCCATGCGCTCGGCGCGCACGTTGAAGTCGATCGCGCTGCCGTTGAAGCGGGCTTTGTCGGCCAGCGGCGACAGCACTTCGTCCATGCCCAGCTTCTCGTAGCGCCACTGGTCGGTGTGGGCATAGAAGAAGCTGGTGGAGTTCTGCTGCCGCGGCGGGCGGATCCAGTCCAGCGCGAAGGCCAGCGCCGTCCAGCCGGTCTGCGGCCGCAGCTTCTCCTGTCCCACGTAGTGGGCCCAACCGCCGCCGCTCTTGCCGATGCAGCCGCACATCATCAACATGTTGATGACGCCGCGGTAGTTCATGTCGCTGTGGTACCAGTGGTTCATCGCCGCGCCGATGATCACCATCGACCGGCCTTCGGTCTTCTCGGCGTTCTCGGCGAACTGCCGCGCGACCGTGATGACCTGCTCGCGCGGCACGCCGGTGATCGACTCCTGCCAGGCGGGCGTATAGGCGGCGTTGTCGTCGTAGCTCTTGGCCCCCGAGCCAAGACCGCGGTCCACGCCGTACTGGGCCAGTTGCAGGTCGAACACCGTGGCCACCAGCGCCTTGCGGCCGTTGCCCAGGTCGACCTCGACCGCCGGCACGCGGGCACGGCACACGTCGCCGCCCTGCTGGTTGGACTTGAAGTGCGGGTTGGGTTGGCCGCCGAAGTACGGGAATCCGACCTCGGCGACGCGATGGGCCTGTGCCCCGTCTTCGAGCACCGACAGCTTGAGCTTGACCTGTGCGTCGGTGCCGCCTTCCTTGTCCTCGAGGTTCCACTTGCCGGCATCGGTGCGGCCCTCGGGGCCCCAGCGGAAGCCGACCGATCCGTTGGGCACCACCACCTGGCCGGCGGTGTCGAACGCCAGCGTCTTCCAGTCGGCGTTGTTGTCCTGGCCGAGCTGGCCGGCGAACTCGCTCGCGCGCAGGAAGCGCCCCGGCGCCAGCACCTTGGAGCCGTCGGGCAGCGCCTGCTCCTCGAGCAGCACCAGCATCGGCAGGTCGGTGTAGCGGCGGGCATAGTCGTCGAAGTACGAGGCCCGGCGCTGCACGTAGAACTCGTTCAGGATGACATGGCCCATGGCCATGGCCACCGCAGCGTCGGTGCCCTGCTTGGGGTGCATCCACAGGTCGGCGAGCTTGGCGACCTCGGAGTAGTCGGGCGTCACCGCCACCGTCTTGGTGCCCTTGTAGCGCACCTCGGTGAAGAAGTGCGCATCCGGCGTGCGCGTCTGCGGCACGTTGGAGCCCCAGGCGATGATGAAGTTGCTGCTGTACCAGTCGGCGCTCTCGGGCACGTCGGTCTGCTCGCCCCAGATCTGCGGGCTGGCGGGCGGCAGGTCGCAGTACCAGTCGTAAAAACTCATACACACCCCGCCGATGAGCGACAGGTAGCGGCTGCCCGCGGCGTAGCTGACCATGCTCATGGCCGGGATGGGCGAAAAGCCAATAACGCGGTCAGGCCCATGCTGCTTGATGGTATAGACATTGGCTGCGGCGATGAGTTGGTTAACCTCGTCCCAACTGCTGCGCACAAAGCCGCCCATGCCGCGCACCTGCTGCCAGTCGCGCCGCGCCTGGGGGTTCTCAACGATGCTGGCCCAGGCGGCCACGGGGTCTTTGGCAACGGCCAGCGCAGCGCGCCAGTGCTCCAGCAAGCGGCCGCGCACCATGGGGTATTTGACGCGGTTGGC
>CALMQC010000560.1 GCA_937871895.1 uncultured Roseateles sp.
GTCCCATAATGCGGCACCCTGTTTTCAGAGTAGCAAGCGAGCGAACCTGCTTGGCTGATCGCAACCCCCACGTCAAACGCGGAGCAGTTTGGAGTCATCCCGACGCAGGCCGGGCTGACCGGGGGGCAACGGGGCCGTCGGCCTTGACCCGGCGCGTTTGCCTGCAATTGGCGGCTGCGGCTGCGTTGGAAAGCCTGTACGGCGCAGCGAAGGCGGCCGAGCCCTCGCGGGTGGTGGCAGTGGCCTACCCCGAACTGGCTGAACCCTTCCGGCAGGTGTTCACGTCCATCGTCGAGGGTGTGCAGGAACGCCTGCGCGCCACGGTGCAGACCTATGTGGTGACGCCCGCAACCAGCGCGGCCGAGTTGGCTGAGGACATGAAGCGGCGTGAGCTGAAGGCGCTGATCGGCCTGGGCCGAGGCGGCATGCGCATGGCGGCAGCCCTGGCCAACGATCTGCCCGTGCTGGTGGGCTGCGTGGTGTCGGTGCCCGAGGTGGAGGCACGGAACTTCCCGGTGCACAGCCTGGCCCCTGACCCCGTTTTGCTGCTCGGGCGCCTGCGGCGCCTGGTGCCGGCGGTGAAGCGGGTGCACGTGGTGGTGGACCCGCGCGTGAACGGCTGGCTGGCGCGCCTCGCGCGCGAGGGCCTGCGTGCGGACGGCGTGGAACTGCTGGTGCAGGAGGCCACCGACCCGAGCGTGGCGCTGCGGCTCTATTCGCAATTGATGGCGGCCACCGAGCCGGGGCGCGATGCGGTGTGGTTGCCGCAGGACCCGACCACGGTGGACGACAACGTGGTGCTGTCCCTGGTGTTGCGCGAGGCCTGGAATCGGGGCATCCCGGTGGTGTCCAGCCAGGTGGCGCACGTCAAGCGCGGGGCTTTGATTTCGATGTACCCCGACAACTTTGAGATCGGGCGCAGCCTGGCCACGGCGGCGCTGAAGTTGCAGTCCAACCCGAAAGCCCTGCCGCCCGGCCTGCTGCCGATGCGGGAGACGCGTTCGGCCATCAATGTCCGCACGGCGGCGCACCTGGGCATCGAACTGGGCGCGGCGGCGGGCACTTTTGACATGGTCTTTCCTGCGAGCTGACACCCTTGAAACATCGCGCTTTCGCTGTGAGTCTGTCTGGGAGTCTGGTGCGTACGCCCACCGTCAGAGTGGCGCCGCCGAACCTACCGTCGGGGGGCTGCCCATGACTCAGAGTTCACGCGGCCCGCGCCCCGAACTCGAGGCGCCGCCGGAGTACCGGCCCGCCGCTCCGCCACGCGAGCCGATCACGCTGCGCATGGTGATGCGGCGCTATGTGCGCGAGGCCTCGTTCCGCCGGCACCTGAGCGTGGCGGTGGCGCTGGGCGCCGTTTGCATGGCGCTGCTGATGGCCGTGGTGAGTGCCTGGCAGGGCGGACGACAGGTGCGCGCGATGCTGATGGAGCAGGGCGAGCGTGTGGCGGCCAATCTGGCGTCGAGCAGTTCGTTGGCGCTGTTGTACGCCTCGGCGGACAACGCCGAGGAGGCGGTGGGCGCCTCACTGGCCTTCCCGGACGTGCTGGCGATCGAGATCCGCGACCACACGGGCCGCGTGCTGCTGGCTCTGGGGCCGGCGCGCGGACGCCTGCCCGAGCGTAGTGCGGGGGCGCCGCGCACGTCGGACGCCGGCCCGTGGCTGGACTTGGAAACCGACGAGAGCTGGACCTACGCGGCGCCGGTCTGGTCCAAGCCCGACACGTCGCCCTTTGACGCGACGGAGCGGCCGGCGCGCTTGCTGGGCCATGTGCGCGTGATGCAGAGCAAGGCGACGCTGGACCGCGCGCAGGCCTCGCTGTTCCTGTCCAACCTGACGGCGGCCTTGGCGTTCACGGCGCTGTTCCTGGTGGGCGTGCGTTACCTGGCGCTGCGGCTGACGCGGCCGTTGCAGGCGCTGTCGGACTCGATGGAGCGTGTGGAGCGTGGAGACGCCGATGTGCGCGCCCCGGCCGGTGGCCCGCGCGACATTGCGGCCATGGCGCATGCCTTCAACCGCATGCTGGAGGCCTTGCGCGAGCGCGAGGCGGAGCTGGCCGGGCACCGCGACCACCTGGAAGAGTTGGTGCAGGCGCGCACCGAGGCGCTGAGCGCTGCGATGGAGCGCGCCGAGGACGCGAACCGAGCCAAGAGCCAGTTCCTGGCGCGCATGAGCCACGAGCTGCGCACGCCGCTGAACGCCATCCTCGGCTATGCCCAGATCCTGAAGATGAGCGAGGGGCTCAACCTCAAGCAGACCGCCGGGCTCGAAACCATCCAGAGCAGCGGCCAGCACCTGTTGACGCTGATCGTGGACATCCTAGATCTGTCGCGCATCGAGGCTGGCAAGGTGGAGCTCTTCCTTGGTCCGGTCGAGCTGGCGGCGCGTGTGCGCAGCGCCGTGGACATCGTGGGCTTGATGGCGGCCGAGAAGGGCATCGAGCTGCGTCTGGATCTGGCAGGAGATCTGCCCAGCCACATCCAGGCGGACGAAAAGCGGCTGTCTCAGGTGCTCATCAATCTGCTGGGCAATGCCGTCAAGTTCACGCACTTTGGCGGCGTGACGCTGGCCGTGCGCAGCATGCCGCGGCCGGATGGCGCAGCGGGTCAGGTGTTGCTGCGTTTTGACGTGCGAGACACCGGCGTGGGCATTGCCGAGGACCAGATCGAACAGCTGTTCGAGCCCTTCGAGCAAGCCGGCGACGCCAAACAGCGCCTCGGCGGCACCGGGCTGGGATTGACCATCAGCCGCCAGCTGGTGCGCCTGATGGGCGGCGAGATCACCGTGGAAAGCCGCCTCGGGGTGGGCAGCGTGTTCTGGTTCGAGATCGAAGTGCCGGTACTGCCTCCGGCCGACTGATCACCCGGGCTGCTGGGCTGCCTTGCAGGGCACCTGGATGATCTCGCGCGCCTCGCCGTCGATGCGTGCGGCGGTCAGGGAGCCGCCCCAGACGCAGCCGGTGTCGAGCCCGAGCAGGGCAGGGCGGTTGAGCAAGCCCAGCGTGGACCAGTGGCCGAAGGCGATGCGCACATCGGCGCTACGGCGCGTGGGAATGTCGAACCAGGGCCGGGTGCCCGGCGGGGCCTGGTCGGCGCCGTCCTTGGCCTTGAAGTCCATGTCGCCCTCGGGCGTGCAAAAGCGCAGCCGCGTGAGCGCGTTGATGGCGCAGCGCGTGCGCTCGTACCCTTGCAGGCTGTCTGACCAGCGCGAGGGCTCGTTGCCGTACATGTGCTGCAGCAGCGCAGGCAGGTCAGGGCCTTGCAGCTCGGCTTCGATGCGGCTGGCCTCGGCCAGGGTCTGGGCGGCATCCCACTGCGGTGGCAGGCCGGCGTGGACCATCAGCCAGCCGTGCTCGAAGAGCGCCAGGTGCTGGTGGCGCAGCCAATTCAGCCAGTGCTCGCGGCGTGTCGAGGCGAGCAGCGGGCCCAAGGTGTCACTGTGGTGCGGTGGGCGCACACCGGCCGCCACCGCGAGCAGATGCAGGTCATGGTTGCCCAGCAGGCAGGTGGCCGAGGCCCCAAGACCGGCGAGTGTTTCCAGGGTCTCGACCGAGGCGGGGCCGCGGTTGACCAAGTCTCCGAGCACATAGAGCCGGTCCCGCGAGGGCGAGAAGTCGATTTCGGCGAGCAGGCGCTGGAGCGCGTCACAGCAGCCCTGCAGGTCGCCAAGCAGATAGTTCATGCCTGCATTGTTGCGGCAGCCATCCCCGGGGCAGCGGCAATGCCCACCGTCAGGCCGATCTGCTAGGCTCCCGCCCCTTGTGTTTTGTTTGCGCTAACTGGCTTTGCCGCTGGCTGGCGCTGTCGATGGATACCGCTCTCGTTCTCTTCCTGATCGTCCTGAATGGTCTGTTCGCCATGTCGGAGATGGCGCTCACGGCCAGCCGCAAGGCGCGTTTGCAGGTGATGGTGGAGGGCGGCGAGTCCGGCGCGCAGGCCGCGATGGACCTGCACGAGAACCCCACCAAGTTCCTCTCCACCGTGCAGATCGGCATCACCGGGATCGGGGTGCTGAACGGTATCGTGGGCGATGCCGCGTTCTCGGGGCCGCTGTCCAAGTGGTTGCAAGAGACCTTTGGCCTGCACGCCCAAGCCACCGAGATCGCGTCCACGGCGCTGGTCGTCGTGATCATCACGCTGCTGACCATCGTGTTTGGCGAGTTGGTGCCCAAGCGCATTGGTCAGCTGTATCCGGAGACGGTGGCGCGCTTGGTGGCGCCGCCGATGAACCTGATCTCCAGCGCTGCACGCCCGCTGGTGCGCACGCTCAGCTTTCTGACCGAGGCGACGCTCGGCCTGCTGGGCCTTCGCAACATGAGCCAGCGCGGCGTGACGGAAGAAGAGATTGCGGCCAGCCTGGAAGAAGGCCTGGATGCCGGGGTCATCGAGGAGCACGAGCACCAGATGGTGCGCAATGTGTTCCGGCTGGACGAACGGCAGATCGGCTCGATGATGATCCCGCGCGCGGAAATCGCCTGGCTGGATGCCGAAGGCAGCACACAGGACGTGCTGGCGGTGCTGCGCGAGCGCGGCTTCAGCCGCTACCCGGTCTGCCGAGGCGGGCTGAACGAAGTGCTGGGCGTGGCCACTGCGCCTGCGCTGTTGGCTCGGCTGCTTGATGGCCAGCCGCTCAACCTGTCTGAGGGGCTGGAGCCCCCGGTCTTTGTGCCAGAGACGCTCTCAGGCATGGAGTTGCTGGAGCACTTCCGCGCGTCTGACGCCCCGCTGGTGTTTGTGGTGGATGAATACGGTGAGGTGCAAGGCGTGATCTCGGTGCGCGATGTGCTGGAAGCCATTGCGGGAGAATTCAATGCGCCGAACGATGCTGACGCCTGGGCGGTGCAGCGCGAAGACGGCAGTTGGCTGATTGATGGCCTGATCCCGGTGCCTGAACTCAAGGACCGGCTGGGCCTGAAGGAACTCCCGGAGGAGGACCGCGGCCGCTACAACACACTGGCTGGCATGGTGATGCTGCTGCTTGGGCGGCTGCCGCGCACGACCGATGTGGTGGAGTGGGACGTGTGGAAATTCGAAGTCGTCGATCTTGACGGCAAGCGTGTAGACAAAGTGCTGGCCAGTCGGCTGGCCATGAACGGAGAAACAACGTGAGCAACCCCCCGATGTACGGCAAGCTGGAGGCCCTGGACCGCGAGGTTCATGCCAACTTGAAGTTGGACCCTGTGAAGTCGGTGGCGCCGCGCGTCGCGGGCATGAACTCGATCTTCATCACGGCGATCGAGTTCCAGGACGCCTGCCGCGAATTCCCGATCGTGTTCGTGCGCGCCGGCGAGCCGGTGAACGGCCGCCAGGAGATCGCGCCGCTGGCCGTGCTCGGCCTCAAGCCGGGCTCCAACCTGTTCGTCAAGGGTGACGAATGGACCGGCAACTATGTGCCGGCCTATGTGCGGCGCTACCCCTTCGCCATGGCGCGCATTGAAGGCGCTGGCGACAACTTGGCGATCTGCTTCGATCGCGAATGGGGTGCTTTCAGCAACGAAGCCGGTGAGGCCTTGTTTGCCAACGGCGAGCCGACCGAGTTCCTGCTCAATGCCAAGAAGTTCCTGGAGCACTTCGAGCAAGAGACCGAGCGCACCCGCTTGGTCTGCCAGAAACTGGCCGAGCTGGATCTGTTCACCGACATGCGCTTTGAAGCCAGCCTGCCCGACGGCGAGAAGCTCGACGTGGAAGGCTTCCTGGCGCTGAACGAAGAGAAATACCACGTGCTGACCGATGCGCAAGTGCTGGAACTGCACCGCCTCGGCCTGATTGCCCTCATCGAGATGCACCGTGTGTCGATGGGCAATATGAACCGTCTGGCCAACCGCTACATCGCGCCGCCGGCGGCCTGAGTCAGGCGACAAACCCCGCTGGAGCGCGCCGAAAAGCGCGGTTAGCAATCAAGGGCCACGCCGCGTGCGCGGCCCTTTGCATTTCATGGTGGCGGGTAATTCAAGGCTTCATGCGTATCAGTGTGTGACAGCAGAGATTTCTCGCCATGGATATCCCTAGACTGCGAGCCCCCAGCGTTCATGCCGGGGTTGCTGAAGGATGTCGATGTTTGATTCAGAAGTGCAGGAGCGTCCCGCCGAAGCCTGGTTGTCTCTGGACAGCGACTTCGGTGCCGCCAAAGACGATGCCAAGGGCTTGCTCGCGCAGAAGTACGGTGCGCGAGGCTTGGCCTTTGACGTCGATCGCTACAGCAGCAGCCTGCAGACGGATGACATCGTCTGTACGGCCCGCGAGAACGGCTTCATCGTCGGCACCATGACCGTCAGGTTTGACCGCGAGCAGCCGCTCAACGCCGACCAGATCTTTGCCGCCGAACTCAACCAATGGCGCCGGGCCGGCGTCAAGCTGTGCGAGTTTGGCCGTTTGGCTGTGGACCGCCGCGCGCTTGAGCCCAAGCAGTTGCTGGCGCGCATCTTCCACCTGGGCTACCTGCATGCCCACCGTCGGGAGGGGTTTGATCGGCTGGTCATCGAGGTCAACCCCCGCCACGTGGCCTTTTATCGGCGCTGGCTCGGCCTGTTGCCGCACACCACGCCGCGCCACAACCCGAGCGTGAACGCGCCGGCGGTGCTGATGAGCCTGCATTTCCAGCATGTGCGCAGCCAGATTGCGCGCTGGGGCGGGCAGCCCTCGGCCATGGCCAGCGCGCGCAGCCTGTACCCGCTGGCCTGGGGCCCGGCCGAAGAGGCCGCGATGCTGGCGCGCCTGGCCTGATCGACTGGTATTCCAGCTTGCATGGCACCTGCCCGGGGCGCGGCCTGCGCTGGGCTTGCCTGCGTTTGCGCAGTTCTACCGCCGGCTTTGGTTCAAAGTGGTGCAAGTTGATCCCAATCGGGTGCTTTTGGGGCGGCTCAGCACCAAAGTGGCTGCTGGCGCCCCTGGATGCGCAGCACTAGAACTGGCACACCCTTTGCGTTGAGTGGCATTGGCAGTTGTCTGTCAAACCCCAACTGGAGGATTCCGATGCTTCGTCGTTCTGCGCTCACCGCACTCAGCCTTGCCGCTGGCTCGCTCTTTGGTACTTCTGCGTTCGCTGCTGACACCATCAAGGTCGGCGTGCTGCACTCGCTCTCCGGCACCATGGCCATTTCCGAGACGGTCCTCAAGGACACCGTGCTCATGGCCATCGACGAGATCAACGCCAAGGGTGGCCTGCTTGGCAAGAAGCTGGAGCCGGTGGTCGTGGACCCGGCTTCCAACTGGCCGCTGTTTGCCGAAAAGGCCAAGCAGCTGATCACCCAGGACAAGGTCTCGGTGGTCTTTGGTTGCTGGACCTCGGTGAGCCGCAAGTCGGTGCTGCCGGTGTTCGAGCAAACCAACTCCCTGCTGTTCTACCCCGTGCAGTACGAGGGTGAAGAGCTGTCCAAGAACGTGTTCTACACGGGTGCCGCGCCCAACCAGCAGGCCATCCCTGCGGTTGAATACCTGATGAGCAAAGACGGCGGCTCGGCCAAGCGCTGGGTCCTGCTGGGCACCGACTATGTGTACCCCCGCACCACCAACAAGATCCTGCGCGCCTTCCTGAAGAGCAAGGGTGTCGCTGACGCCGACATCATGGAGGACTACACCCCCTTCGGCCACGCTGACTACCAAAGCATCATCGCCAAGATCAAGAAGTTCGCCTCCGAAGGCAAGAAGACCGCCGTCGTCTCGACCATCAATGGCGACTCCAACGTGCCCTTCTACAAGGAACTGGGCAACCAGGGCCTGAAGGCGACCGACGTGCCGGTGGTGGCCTTCTCGGTGGGTGAAGAAGAGCTGCGCGGCGTGGACACCAAGCCGCTGCAAGGTCACCTGGCCGCCTGGAACTACTTCATGTCCATCAAGGCGCCCGCCAATGACGCTTTCGTCAAGAAGTGGAGCGACTACGCCAAGGCCAAGGGCATTGCCGGCCACAAGGACAAGCCGCTGACCAATGACCCGATGGAAGCCACCTACATCGGCATCAACATGTGGGCCCAGGCCGTCAAGAAGGCAGGCAGCACCGATACCGACAAGGTCATCGCCGCCATGGCCGGCCAGACCTTCACGGCACCGTCGGGTATCACGTCCAAGATGGACGAGAAGAACCACCACCTGCACAAGTCGGTCTTCATTGGCGAAGTGAAGGCGGACGGCCAGTTCAACGTGGTGTGGAAGACGCCGGGCCCGGTCAAGGCCCAGCCGTGGAGCCCCTACATCCCCGAGAACAAGGGCAAGAAGGACGAGCCCGCGAAGTAAGACCACCCCCTACCGGCTGACGCCGGCCCCCTCAAGGGGGCTGAGCTCGGACACAAACAGTCCTGAGGACTGTTTGTGCCTAGCGAAGGCCAAGGCCTCTGGCCTTGGCAGCACCCAGTGGACCGGCGGAGCCGGATCCACGGGTGCCGTTGGAGGAGCGCCGGCACTGCGTGCGGCGTGAGGATGGGTGTCGCGTGACTCGGCGCCCAGATTCTTTCAATCGGATTTCTATGCGATCACTACTCGGCTTGCTGTTGATGCTGGCCGCTTTCTCCTGCCATGCGCTCGCGCCAGACCTTGCCGCCAAGATTGCGGCGGGGGAGGGTGACGAGCGGGTTGCGGCGCTGAATGAGGCCGTTGCCAAG
Source organism: uncultured Roseateles sp. (assembly GCA_937871895.1). Lineage (GTDB taxonomy): Bacteria > Pseudomonadota > Gammaproteobacteria > Burkholderiales > Burkholderiaceae_C > Pelomonas. Next base: position 8,597 of record CALMQC010000560.1, read on the forward strand.
GGCGAGCCGCAGTTGGCGGAGTTCCTGCACGCCTTGCAGGACGGCCGGGTGCGGGTCAAGGACGGCAAGGCGCTGATCGATGCGCCTTGACGGCCGGGTGCGGGTCAAGGACGGCAAGGCGCTGATCGATGCGCC
>CALMQC010000561.1 GCA_937871895.1 uncultured Roseateles sp.
CGCGCGAGCGTCGGCCAGCCGCCACTGCGATGCAACCACAGTGCCGATGTGGCGCCCAGGCCCAGCACCGCCAGCGAGACGGTGATGCTGGCCTCAAGCGCCGGCATCGCCCAGCCGGTGCGCATCGCAATCACGGCACCGAGTAGCAGCGACGCGGCGAAGGCCAAAGGCGCACCCAGCGGCCGGCGCAGGGCCATCGCGCTCCAGACGCCAACGGCCAGCATGGCGGCCAAGTGGTCGGGGCCGGTCAGAGGATGCAAGGCGCCATCCCAAAAGCTGCTCAAGTGGGTGTGGGCAGCGCCATCGGTGTGGGCCAGCGCCGGCAGGGCCAGCAGGGAGGCAAGCAGCGAAACAAGAGTCTTCTTCATGGCAGCGCTCAGGCAATGGGTTGATGGACGGTCACGAGCTTGGTGCCGTCCGGAAAGGTCGCTTCGACCTGGATCTCGGGAATCATTTCGGCGACGCCGTCCATCACGTCGGCACGACCCAGCACTTGGCGGCCATCAGCCATCAGCTCGGCCACCGTGCGGCCGTCGCGGGCGCCTTCCAGGATGGCAGCGCTGATGAAGGCCACGGCCTCGGGGTAGTTGAGCTTCAGGCCACGGGCCTTGCGCCGCTCGGCCACAAGCGCGGCCGTGAAGATGAGCAGCTTGTCTTTCTCTCTGGGGGTCAGTTCCATCTCGCCTTGCTCGATTCTTTTCAGATTGCAGGTGCGGGCGCCCGCTCTGGCGCCGCCCACGGGTTGACGGCCATGCTAACGGCGTTTGACAGGCCCGAGCAGCTCTCGTGCCATGGCGCCGAGCATGTGTATGGCTGCCGCGCCCAGCCGTGGCTTGGGCGCACCCCAAAATGGGGCGGAACACGCGCCGGAACGGCGCATCAGTCGTCGACGCCGTCGACCAACTCGCGCAGATAGGCCACGTGCCGACGGAAGGACTTGCGGCCCTGCGCGCTGATCCTGACGAGACTGCGTGGACGCGGGCCGCTGCCGTCCTTCTCGATGACGATGTAGCCCGCCTGCTCCAAGGCCGTCAGATGGCTGCCGAGGTTGCCGTCGGTCGCATCGGTCAGGGCCTTCAGGCGGCTGAAGTCCAGGGGCTCGGCATCGCGTTCGGCGTACAGCGCCGCCATCAGTTGCAGACGCAAAGGCTGGTGGATGAAGAAGTCTGGCTCGGCCGCCATGCTCACCCCCGGCGCAGCCAATACCCACCCAGCAGCAAGCCCAGGCAACTGGCGGCCATCCAATAGGGCAGCGCGGCGCGAAACCCGAGATAGCCCACCACCGTCACCGCCAGCACATAGCCGGCAATCACCAGATAGCGTGGCGCGGCAAATACCCCCGCGGCGGCGTACACCAGGCCGATGAAGAGTCCTGGAAGCGCCACGACGAACGCCGGATCCTTAGGCTCAGCCAGCACCACGATGGCCGTGACGAAGACCATGCAGAACCCGGCCCCCGCAGCCAGGCGCCACAGGCTCGGTCCCGACATGCGCAGTCCGCCACGCGCCGCGTGCAAGCTCAGCACTGTGCCGAAGATGGCCAGCGCAAACCACGCCACGCTGACCATGGCCGAGGGCAGCCAGGCCATGCCCAGGTAGCCAAGCGCCCAGAGCACGCTCCACATCATCAAGATCCCGCCGCCGCCGCGATACCCGCGCTGCACCTGGGCGCGTTGGGTGGTGGCGTCGATCTGAGCCAGCGCGGCTGCAGCCTGTTGAGCACTGAGTGACATGCGTGTCTCCGTTGGTTACTCTGTGTGGCAGAGTTTGAAGATGATCGCTTACTCTGTCAAGCAGAGTTTGAGCGTTTGTTGTGCCGCAAGGCCTGGCCTGGCGGCCAGCGCTCAGAGATGCTCAGCGCGACCAGCTCAGCGCCGCCGCTGCTTGCTGATCAACACCGTCGGGAAGCTGACCGGCAAGGTGCGCGGGTAGTCGCGGTTGAAGTGCAGGCCACGGCTCTCGTGGCGCAGCAGGGCCGAGCGAACGATCAGCTCGGCGCAGTCCACCAGGTTGCGCAGCTCCAGCAGGTCGCGCGTGACGCGGAAACTGCCGTAGTACTCGTCGATCTCGCTGCGCAGCGCCAGGATGCGCGTCAGCGCGCGTTCCAGGCGCTTGGTGGTGCGCACGATGCCGACGTAGTTCCACATCAAGAGGCGCAACTCGTCCCAGTTGTGCGCGATGACGACCTGCTCGTCGGCGTTCTCGACCTGGCTCTCGTCCCAGCCGGGCAGCGGCGCGGCCTCGGGGGCCGGCTGCAGCAGGATGTCAGTCGCACAGGTCTGCCCCAGCACCACGCACTCCAGCAGCGAATTGCTGGCCAGGCGGTTGGCGCCGTGCAAGCCGGTGTAGCCGGTCTCGCCCACCGCGTAGAGGCCCGGCAGGTCGCAGCGCCCGCTGAGGTCGGTCACCGCGCCGCCGCAGGTGAAGTGCACGGCCGGCACCACGGGGATGGGCTGGCGCGCGATGTCGATGCCGAGCTTGAGGCAGCGAGCGTGGATGGTCGGGAAGTGCTCGATCAGGAAGGCTTCGCCGAGGTGCGTGGCGTCGAGCCACACGTGGTCGAGGCCATGCTTCTTCATCTCGAAGTCGATGGCGCGTGCCACGATGTCGCGCGGGGCCAGCTCCAGGCGCGCGTCGTGCGCGGCCATGAAGCGGGTGCCATCCGGAAGCTTGAGGTGCCCACCCTCGCCCCGCAGCGCCTCGGTGATCAGGAAGCTGCGCTCCTGGGGGTGATACAGGCACGTGGGATGGAACTGGATGAACTCCATGTTCGCCACCCGGCAGCCGGCGCGCCAGGCCATGGCGATGCCGTCGCCCGTCGAGGTGTCAGGGTTGGTCGTGTAGCGGTAGACCTTGCCGGCGCCGCCGGTGGCCAGCACCACGGCGCGAGCCGGCAGGGTCTCGACGTGCTGGGTGTCGATGTCGAGCGCATAGACGCCGTAGACGCGCGGGGGCTCGTCGCGCTGCAGGTGCCTAGACGTCACCAGGTCCACCGCCATCCAGCGCTCGCGCAGCTGGATGTTGGGGTGGGCGCGCGCGGCGGCGAGCAGGCTGTCATGGATGGCCTTGCCCGTGGCGTCGGCCGCGTGGGCAATGCGGCGCACGGCATGCCCGCCCTCGCGCGTGAGGTGCAGGCCCAGCGGGCCGTCGTCGTCGGGCGTGAAGGGCACGCCCTGCCCCACCAGCCAGCCCACCGCCTGTGCGCTGCGCTCGGCGATGAAGCGGGCCGTGGCTTCATCCACCAGGCCCGCGCCGGCGTCCTGCGTGTCGCGCACATGGCTGTCGATGGAGTCGTCACTACCGAGCACCCCGACGATGCCGCCCTGCGCCCACGCCGTGGCGGCCTCGGTCAGCTCGCGCTTGGCAAGGACGATGACCGGCATGCGGTCAGCCACGTGCAGGGCCACGGTGAGGCCGGCAAGGCCGGCGCCGACGATGACGAGGGGGGCTTGGTCTGGCATGGGGCTGGATTATGGGAGGGGGAAGGTTCACGTTTTGCAGGCCCGCCGCCGCCGCTGTCACTCGCTACCATCGCCGCCGCAAAACGCCGTAGACGGCAGGGAGGATGCAATGACGATGCTGGGACTCAACGCGAAGCGCTGGCTGCAGCTGGGCGCCACGCTGTGCGCATTGACGGCGGCTGCGGCCACCGCAGCGCCGCCACCGGCCGAGGTTTTCTTCAAGCCAAGCGACGTGGGTGAAGCCCACCTCTCGCCCTCGGGACGCTGGCTGGCGGTGACCACGCGCCTGAAGGGCCAGGAGCGCCTCGGCCTCGCGGTGGTGGACCTGAGCCCGGGCGGCAAGTCCAAGCAGATCGCGCAGTTCAACGACGCCGACATTGGCAATGTGCATTGGCAGGACGACGGCCGGCTGCTGTTCAGCAGCTCGGACCTCGCCGACGGCAGCGGCCTGCGTCGCGCTGCCTGGGGCCTTTTCGGCATCGACATCGAGGGCAAGCGCATCCGCCAGTATGTGAAGCGTCAGGGCGGGCTGGCACCGAGCGAGGGCCTGTTTGCCGAGATGCTGCAGTGGAATCACACGCTTGCCACGGTGCCGCATCCGCAGGCGGATGGCCCGAACGAGGACGTGCTGCTGGCCGAGATGGTGCTCGACGACACCGGTCTGCGACTGCCCGTGCGGCTCAACACACGCACGGGCGTATCCCGGGCCGCAGGTTTCACCTTGCCGCCCAACTGTGTCGGCTGGATCTCCGACAGCAACGCCGACGCCCGCGTCGCCTTCACGCGCAAGAAGGACGTCCACGCCGCCTACTGGCGCGCGCCCGGCAGCAGCGAATGGATCAAGCTCTACGAAGACACATTGCTCAAGCAGCCCTTCGAGATCGTCGGCGTGGACGACGTGGGCGGGCTCTTCGTGGCCGAGCGTCGTGGGCCCGAGGGCTATCAGGTGCTGACCCGCTACGACTTCAAGACCCGAGCGCCGGAGCCCAAGGCCCTGATCGCCACACCGGGCTATGACGTGGACGCCGAGCTCATCGTCCAGCCCGGCGGCAAGCTGCTGGGCGTACGCGCCACGGTCGATGGCGAAACCACCGTCTGGTTCGACGCCAAGATGAAGGCCTTCCAAGCCACCGTGGACGCGCGATTCCCTGGCCGCGTCAATCGCATCAAGTGCCGGCGCTGCGGCGAGGCGGACATGACGGCTCTGGTGTGGTCCTACAGCGACCACGAACCTGGCGAGCTGTGGGTGCATCAGTCGGCCGCCGCAGCTGGCACACCGGCCTGGCGCGCCGTCAGCCGCGTGCGCCCGAGCGTGGACCCGGCGCAGATGGCCAGCCTCGACCTGCAACGCATCAAGGCGCGCGACGGCCGCGACCTGCCGGTCTGGGTCACGCGCAGCGATGCGGCACAGGGCCCCTTGCCCACCGTCGTGCTGCTCCACGGTGGCCCTTGGGTGCGTGGCAACGAATGGCGCTGGCAGGGCATGGCGCAGTTCCTCGCTTCGCGCGGCTACCTGGTCATCGAACCCGAGTTCAGGGGCAGCACTGGCTACGGTGAGGCGCACTTCACTGCCGGCTGGAAGCAATGGGGCCAGGCCATGCAGGACGACGTGGCCGACGCCCTGCTGTGGGCACGCAAGCAAGGCCTGGCCAACGACAAGGCCTGCGTGGCCGGCGCCAGCTACGGTGGCTACAGCACGCTGATGGGCTTGGTCAAACACCCCGAGCTCTACCGCTGCGGGGTCGCTTGGCTCGCCGTGGCCGACCTCGACCTCTTCATCCAAGGCAGTTGGCTGGTCGACGACGACGTCAGCGACGTGGCCCGCAAGTTCAGCCTGCCCGACCTGATCGGCGACCCGGTGAAGGACGCCGCCATGATCGCCGCCAACTCGCCCTTCAAGCAGGCCGCGCGCATCAAGGCGCCCTTGCTGCTGGCCTATGGCGAGAGCGATCTGCGCGTGCCCCTGGCCCACGGCACGCGGCTGCGCGACGCGCTGAAGGACGCCGGCAATCCGCCCGAGTGGGTGGTCTACGCCCACGAGGCGCACGGTTTCACCAAGCTGGCGAACCAGCTCGACTTCGCGAAGCGCCTGGAAGCCTTCCTGGCCAAGCACCTGGCCAAACCCTGAGCGCCCAGGCATGCACCGCGCTCTCGCTCACCTCGCCCGTCTTGCCCTGGTCCTCGCAGGCTGCGCCAGCGCCCTCGCCAGCGCAGCCCCGCCGCCGGCAGAGGCCTTCTTCCGCCCGGCGGACTTTCAGGAAGTGGCGCTCTCTCCTTCGGGACGCTATCTCGCGCTGACCTCGGCCAAGGGGTTGAAGAACCTGGGCCTGGTGGTGCTGGACCTGGCGCCCGGGGGCAAGGTCCAGCGGGCGGCGCAGTTCAGCGATGGCGATGTGCGCCAGGTGCGCTGGGTCAACGACACGCGCCTGGTGTTCAGCGTGATGGACCCACCGGGCAGTGGCGCGCCGCAGACCCTGCCGGGGCTCTACGCGGTCAAATCGGATGGCAGCGAGCTGCGGCAGTTGGTGCGGCGGCGCTGGCTGGGGCCGATCCGTTCGGGCGATGAAGACACGCGCGTGCTGAACTGGAATCACTTCCTGCTGGCGGTGCCAGCGCGAGCGGCAGGCGACGACAACGAAGAGGTGCTGATCCACGAGGTCAGCGAGGACGAGCAGCGGCTCTCACGGCCGCTGTGGCTCAACACCCGCAGCGGCCGGACGCGGCGCGTGGACATCGCCATCCCGGACGACACCGTGGGCTGGCTGGCCGACGCCCGCGGCGAGCTGCGCGTGGCCATTACGCGCAAAGACAAGACGGCAGGCGCGCTGTGGCGCGGCCCGGGGCAAACAGCATGGACGCCGCTCTATAGCGCCCCGCTGCTGCACCCACCCTTTGGCCCTCACAGCGTGGACGTGGACGGGCGGCTCTACGTGCTGCGCGCCACGAACGGCACCGGCAACCGCGTGCTCAAGCAGTTCGACTTCGACAAGAACGAGCCCATGGCCCAGCCGCTGGTGCAGGTGCCCGACTTCGACTTCAATGGCGGGCTGCTGCACGACCCCGAGACCGGCCGGCTGCTGGGCGTGCGGGTGTTGGCCGACGGGCTGGTGACGGTGTGGCTCGACGAGGCGATGAAGCGCTTCCAGGCCGAGGTGGACCGCCAACTGCCCGGCAAGATCAACATCGTGCAGTGCCGCCGCTGCGGCCAGCCAGACATGGTGGCCCTGGTGCATGCCTACAGCGACCACGACCCCGGCCAGCTCTGGTTCCACACCGCGCAGCCCGAGCCGGGCCAACGCAAATGGCGCCCCGTCTTCAAGGCCCTGGACGGCATCGCGCCGCAGCAGATGGCCAGCCTGGACCTGCACCGCATCAAGGCTCGGGATGGCCAGGCCTTGCCGGTGTGGGTCACGCGCCCCGATGGCGCACAAGGCCCGCTGCCGGCCGTGGTGCTGGTGCACGGTGGGCCTTACGTCAGAGGCACTTCCTGGCGCTGGGCCGCCCTGCCGCAGTTCCTCGCCTCACGCGGCTACCTGGTCATCGAGCCCGAGTTCCGCGGCAGCACCGGCTATGGCGAGCAGCACTACCGCTCCGGCTGGAAGCAATGGGGCCAGGCCATGCAGGACGACGTGGCCGACGCCTTGCGCTGGGCGCAGGCACAGGGGCTGGCCTCTGACCGCGCTTGCATCGCTGGCGCCAGCTACGGCGGCTACAGCACCTTGATGGGCCTGGCCAAGGACCCCGATCTCTACCGCTGCGGCATTGCCTGGGTGGCGGTGGCCGACCTGGAACTGCTGGTCAAGGGCTCCTGGTGGGTGCAGGACGACATCGGCCTGGCGCGCCAACTCACCGTTCCCGAGATGATTGGCGACCCCGTCAAGGACGCCGCCATGCTGGCCGCCCACTCGCCGGTCAAGCTCGCACACCGCATCAAGTCGCCCCTGCTGCTGGCCTATGGCGAAGAGGACCTGCGCGTGCCGCTGGAGCATGGCAAGCGCATGCGCGATGCGTTGATCGCGGCGGGCCAGAAACCCGTTTGGGTCACATACCCCGGCGAGGGGCATGGCTTTGCCAAACCCGAGAACGCCTACGACTTTGCGCGCCGGGCGGAAGCATTTCTCGCCGAGCACCTGGGCGTGCCTTGAGGCCGCGCTGGCTGCGGCGCTACAGTCGTCGCGGCCCCCTGCCCTGAAAGATCCTGTCGCCGTGCAGCCCGCACTGTCCAGCCCCCGCCTGCTCGTTGTCGGCATCCTGCTATCGCTGGCGCTCATCGTCGTGCAGCGCCTGCTGCCCGAGCGGCGGCTCGACCTCTCGGATGCGCAGGCCGGCAACTTCCACTACCTGCTGGACAGCGGTGAGCCCGAGACCGCCGGCAGCGTCACCTGGGTGGACGAGTCCAAGCGGCACCTGCAATGCCACTACACCCGGACCGCCCGCTGGCAGGCCTGTGGCATGGGCTTTTCACTGGTCAAGGAAGACTCCACGCGCGGCCTCGACCTGTCCGCCTTCTCCAGCATCGAGCTCAAGATGCGCTTCAAGGGCCCCAGCACGCTGGTCCGCCTCGGCATCCGCAACTTCGACCCGCGCTTCTCCAAAGCGGACGACACCAACAGCCCACGGCCGCACTACGTCAATCTGCGCGTTCAGGACCTGGGCGAGCCGTTGCGCATCGACCTGAACGAGTTCACCGTGCCCGAGTGGTGGATCATGCAGATGAAGCACCCGCGCGAGTACAACCGCGCGCGCCTCGACAACGCGATCCAGATTGCCGTCGACGTCCCTGACGACCTGACCAACAAGACCTACGAGATGGAGATCGAGCATCTGGTGCTGCATGGCGAGTGGGTCTCGCGCGAGCAGACCTATCTCGCCATCCTCGTCGCGTGGTTGCTGGGCGCGTCGCTGCTGTCCATGCATCGCAGCGTGCAGCTGCGCCAGCGCAGCCGCAGCCAGCAGCGCGAGATCGATGCGCTGATGACGCGCACCCGCGAGCTGCGTGTGGCACAGGACGAGCTGCGCCGCCTTGCCGCCGTGGACGAGCTGACCGGGGTGCTCAACCGCCGGGGCATCGAGCAAGTGATGTCCGAGTTGGAGAACGAGGACGAGGGCATCACCATCGTGATTGCCGACATCGACCACTTCAAGCAAGTCAATGACCGCCACGGCCACGGCAAGGGCGACGAGGTGCTGAGCCGCTTTGCCGCGCTGCTGGCCACCAATGTGCGCGGCAGCGACGTGGTGGGCCGGTGGGGCGGCGAGGAGTTCGTGATCCTGTGCCGCGGCCACAAGCTCGATGAAGCCAGCGCCCTGGCCGAAAAGCTGCGCGACCGGGTGGCGCGTTTTGACTTTGATGCGCGCCTGAGCCTCAACATCACCGCCAGCTTCGGCGTTGCCGTGGCCCCGCCCGGCCACACGGCCGACGAGGCCTTCAAGCGCGCCGACAAGGCGCTCTACCGCGCCAAGTCCGAGGGCCGCAACCGCGTGGAAAGCGCCAGCGGCAGCGAGCCGGTCTCTACCTTCCTCTGAACGCGGCCCAGTCGCCGGAGCGGCGCCGGGCCAGCAGCAGCGCCAGGCCGCCCAGGGCCAACAGCGCACTGGCCGGCTCGGGCACCGGCGCAATGCGCACCTCGCCTGTGCTGTAGAGCCGGCTCAGGTCCACGCGCTCGGTGGCCACGCCATGCACCTGCACGCCTGCAAAGCGGCCCGCTGCATGCGCAAAGTCCAGCAGGTCGAACACGCCGCCGCTGGCGGCGCCGGCATCCACCTGCAGGATGAGGGTGCCATCAAAGCTCAACGCATCGATGCCGGTCAGGTGGTCGGACCCGCTCGCTCCCAGCGCCATCCGCAACTGTGCGTGCTCACCCAGGCTGAGGTCGCCGCCGCCAAAGTCGGCCCCAAGCGCGCCACTGCCCGGCGCATAGCCAGCCAGGAAGCGCACGGCGCCCGAGAAGCTGCCGGCGCCACTGACGTCGCCCAGAAAACTCAGCAGGCCCTGGTTCGACACCACACGTCCATCGTTGACGAAGGCCCCCTGCACCTGCGAGCTGCCCTCGCTGAGCAGGACGCCGTCCGCAGCCAGATGGATGCCATTCACGCTGGCCAGGCGGCCGCCCTGGTCCAGAAACACCTTGGCATTCAACTCGGCCAGGTCGGCGTCGTTGAGCGACACCAGCTGGCTGCCCACCACGAGGTGACCGCCAAAGTCGATGCCGTCGCTGCGCGACAGATCGCCCAGCAGCAGGCTGCCCGTGGCCTCGATGCGATGCGCCTTGCCGCTGCCGCCACTCACCGCCACGGCCGCCGTGCCTGAGCCTACCAGGTAGGGCATGCTGTTCATGTCGAGCCGCCCGTTGGCGTCACCAACCAGCACCCCGCCATTGAGCTGCACGGCCTTGGCCTGCAGGCTGCCACCGGCCAGCAGCAGCACGCTGCCCGTGGGCAGGCTGAGGCGCTCGGCCACTTCAAGCCGCTGCGCGGCGCCAAGACTCAGGGCCTTGGGCAGGCCGCCCTGCCCCAATTGCTGGTCGCCCGCGTCATAGCGCAGCAGGCCGCGCTGCCATTGGAAGCCACTGCCGGGGTTCAGCGTCATGCCCTGGCCCAAAATCAGGCTGCCGCCGTCCAGCAGCAGCAGGCCGCCGGCGCCCAGCCACAAGCTGTTGGCCTGCACCTGGCCGCCGTCGCCGATGGTCAGCCGGCCACTGCCGGCCCCGCCCAGCGACAGCGTGCCCGACACGGCCCACAGCGCCTGCCCGCCCCGCACATCGACAAAGCCATTGCTGGCCACGTTGTTGGCCACCATGGCGCTGGTGCTGTGCAGTTGCGCCCCATTGCGCACGGTCACGTCTCCCTGGCCCAGGTTGGCCACGGTGATGCGGCCGCTGTCCCAGCGCGTGCCCGCACCGTCCAGCTTCAGGTAGCCGCGCGCGTTGACGTCATCGCCGAGCGTGAGGGCGCCGCTGTTGACCGTGGCCCCGTTCTCGACCCGCACCGTGCCAAAACGCGCCTGGCCAATGGCCAGGATGCCGTCGTTGTGCCAATGCGTGCCGCCATCGCGCAGCACCAGCTCGCCCGACCCCATGACCTGGTTGGCCAGCAAGGTGTTGTGGGTACTGAGCTGCGCCCCTCCCGACAGCTCCAAAAGGGCTTCGCCCGCGCTGGCCAGCACCAGCAGATCACTCAGCGTCCAACTGGCGCCAGCGGCCAGCTGCACGCGCGTCACTCCATAGGCCGCCTGCGCCAGCGTGGCGCTCTGGCTCTGCCAGCTCGTGCCGGCGCCCAGGTTGATGAAGGAGCGCTGGCTGCCGGTGGTGAGCAGGCTGTCCACCCGCGCACTGGTGCCCGCTTGTGCGTCCACGGTTGCGCCGGTCAGGCGCTCGGAGTTGAGCGTCAGGGCGCCGATGCTCAGCGCGCCGCCGGTGTGCCGCAGCAAGGCATCGCCGCCGGTGGCCGGCGCCTCCAGCGCCAGGCGCTGGAAGCTGGCGGTGCCGCCGCTTTGCTCATAGCGCGGCTTGTTGCCTTGCAGCAGCATGTCGGTGGCCGTCAGCGTGCCCGATTGCAGCGTGTAGTCGCCCAGGCGCACCAGGGCGCTTTCCAGGTTCACGCTGCCGCCGTTTTGCAGCAGGCGGCCGCGTTGCTCGGCCTCGCCCAGCTCGCTGCCCAGGGTCAGCAGTTGCAGTCGCAGCGAGCCCTTGTCCACCATCAGGCCGGTGGCAAAGCTGGCCGATCCGCGCGCGTCCAGCCATTGCGCGCTGGCATTGAAGGGCGTGCGGCTGGCACCCGCCAAGGGCGTCAGCAACTCGGCACCCGCCTGGGCATTGACCAGGAAGACCTGGTCCGCCGCCAGCGGCGGCAGCGCCCCCGAGGCGCCACCGGCCAGCGTGGACCAACAGGTGATCTGGCCCTGGCTGTTGGGCGCCGCAAGCACGCCCAGCCAATCGGCATTGCCGCAGCCTCCGATATAGGTCCACCAGCGCTGTGCGGCTGGGGCGGGCAAGGCCAGCAGGCTGAGGCTGGCCAACAGGGCAAGACGTGCTTTCATGCCGCGCACGATGCCGCGCACGCCGGGCCCTGCCCATCCGCCAAACGGATCTCCACCCCCTCCGAAAGGATGGGGTTCGCACATCCCGCTGGACGATGCAGGCACAGCGCCGTCTTCCTAGAGTGACGGCATGAAACCTCTACTGCGCCTGCCCCTGATCACGGCCGCCTGCCTGATCGCCCTCAGCCCCAGCCCGTCGGTGGCCACCGACCACCGATGGCAGTTCCTCGGTGGCTGCCGCGCGGCCGACTGGTTCGGCCTGCCCAGCGGCACCAACAGCCAGGGCATGCCCACCTGCTGGGCCATCAACGATGGCGGCATCACCGGCCTGGCGGCCCCCACGCTGACCGACAACGCCTACATCCAGCTCAGCACCGCCACGGCCGAGACCCTGGTGAGCTTTGCGCAGCCGCAGCGCGCGTCTTCATCCAGCGGCTTTGCCTCGCTGCTGTCGATGGCCGGCAGCACCAGCTTTGCGGCAGGTCTCGACATGGCGCGCGGCTCGCTGCACGTGACGACCCTGACGCTGGGCGCGGTGCAGGTCGGCGTGGGCACCGGCACCACGCGGCTCGGCCGCATCGCGCAAAGCGGCGGCGAGCTGCAGGTGATCGGCACGGCCACCGTCCTCGGGGGCAGCTGGGACCTCAGCGCCGGCACCGCCTACGCCGGCACGCTGAAGCTGCAAAGCACGGCGGCGGCCTCGGGCTTCAAGCAATCCGGGGGCACGCTCACGGCGGGCAGCCTCGATCTCTCCAGCCTGGCTGGGTACAGCGCCAGCTTCGTCCAGACCGCCGGCACGGCGCAGATCAACCAGCTCGAAGTCGGCAGCACCAACACCAGCCTGGGCACGCCGGCCGCCAGCTTTGTCAGCCTGAGTGGCGCGGGCAGCCTGCTCAATGGCACGGGGTCCTTCATCATCGGCTCGGCCGGCTCGGGGGCCTTGACCGTGCAGGGCGGCGCACGCTGGAACAGCGCGGGCGGCGTGGTGGGGGCGGCGGTGGACGGCCTCGTCACGGTCACCGGGCTGGGCTCGCTCGCTGCCGCCAGCGGTGCCATCACCGTCGGCATGCCGGGCGGCACGGGCCGCATCGTGCTGAGCGAGGGTGGGCGGCTGCAGGGCACCAGCCTGTCCTTGAACAATGCCCCGCCGCTGTTCGGTGGCGCGATGGGCGCGGCGCTGGACGCCAGTGGCTACGACACCAGCGCCAGCTTCACGGGCGCGGTCATCGTGGGAGACGTGGGGCGCGGCCGCCTCTCGCTGCACGACGGCGCTCAGCTGACCAGCCAGAGCGGCGACGTGGGCGCCAATGCGCTCTACCGGGGCAATGTGGACATCAGCCGCGACGCGAGTTGGGTCGTGAACGGCAGCCTGGCCCTGGGCAGCCGGGGCGTGTCGAGCGTGACCGTCGAGAGCGCGGGCCTGCTGCAGGCCCAGAGCTTGAGCATGGGCAGCATCACGGGCGCGCGCGGTGTGCTCAGCGTCAGCGGCGCGGGCACGCGCCTGCGCGTCAGCGGCGAGACCAACATCGGCGGCAGCGGCTGGGCCGCCGTGAGCTTCCTGAGCGGCGCCACCGCCGAGCTCGGCACCACGCAGCTCGGGGTCGGCATGAGCGACGGCGAGAACAGCCTCGACCTGCACGGCGCCAGCCAACTGACCGTCAACGGCAACCTGATCGTGGGCCTGGTGAGCAATGGCGTGCTGCGCGCCGACGAAGGCAGCAGGATCCAGGTGAATGGCGACGCCAAGATCGCCTACGCCGGGCCGGCCATGGGCCGGGTGCTGCTCTCGGGCGCCAGCACGAGCTGGAACCAGACCGGCGTGCTCAGCGTCGGCCTCGTGGGCACGGGCAACTTCACCGTCAACCAGGGTGCCAAGCTCGTGGTCGGGCAAAACTTGAACATCGGCAAGTCGGGCGGCAGTGGCGCGCTGCTGCTCGACGGCGTGGGCTCCAGCGTGGTGGGCAAGTCCGTCAGCGTGGGGGAACAGGCCGAGGGCAGCCTGCTCGTGAACGGTGGCGCCACGGCGCAGTTCGATGGCGGCCTCAGCATCGGCAGCGGCACGCAGGGGCGCGGCAGCCTGAACCTGGGCGGCGTGGGCAGCAGCCTCACGGCCAGCGGCAGCTTCGTGCTGGGCAGCGGCGGCACCGGCGCGCTCTACCTGGGCGAAGGCGGGCAGCTGCAAACCGGCACTGCGCAGATCGGCACCTCCACCTCAGGCCAGGGCCTGGCCGAGGTCTGGGGCGCCGGGACACGCTGGATGGTCAACGGTGACCTGCGCGTGGGCTTCGTGCAAGCCGGCAAGCTCAGCATCACCGACGGTGCCCTGGTCGAAGTGAGCGGCACCACGCGCAAGGAGCACCTACTGGGCAGCCTGCTGCTGCAGAACGCCACGCTGCGCAGCAACGCCGTGGCCCTGGGCCAGCCAGGGCAGCTGGACTGGCGCAGCGGCACCCTGCACGTGACCGGCCCCAGCGGCGTGGCGCTGGACGGCGCACAGCTGCCCTTTGTGCTGCAGCTGGAAGCCGGCCGCACCCTGCAGGTGGACCACGACCTGCAACTCGGTGCCGGCTCTGCCTTGCTGCTGGGCCCCGGCGGCGCATTGCAAGCCACCAGCCTCACACTGGACGGCGGCCTCGTCTCGGCCCTGGGCGCGGGCGCCCCGGCCCTGGCCATGGACCAGATCGGCACCCTCAGCGGCCGCGGCCTGGTCAATGCCGCCCTGCACGGCGGCCAGGGCTACAACACCTGGATCCGCGCGGCCGGCGGCGCACTCACTTTGGGCCAGCTGGCCCGTAGTGACGCCATCGCCTACCAAGGCGTGCTCGACACCCAAGACCAGACCGTGCTGCTGCTCGACACCGACCTGGCCGAGCTGGGCGTCTCGACCCTGGTGCGCGATGGCGGCCGCCTGGCCAGCGTGAACGGCGCCACCATCACCGCCGGCGAAGAGCTGCGCAGCTACGGCAATGCCAGCGTGCAAGGTCGCTTCGTCAACAACGGCCTGGTGGTGGCCGAGACCGGCCGCATCAGCTTTGTGGACGCGGTCTCAGGCGCCGGCGACTTCATGGGCGACGTGCGCTTCGAGGCGGGCTACAGCCCCGGCAACAGCCCGGCCAGCGTGCACTTCCATGGCGGGAACCTCTACTTCGGCAGCAACAGTCAGCTCGACCTGGAAGTGGGCCCGGCCTCAGACCAATTGCTCGACATCGGCCTGCTGCACTTTGAAGGCCGGCTGCGCCTGATCTTCCAGCCCGGCTTCAAACTGGCTCCAGGCCAAAGCCTGCAACTGCTGCAGTTCGCCAACTTCGAGGGCAGCCTGGACCCCGCCCGCATCGAAGTGCAGGGCTACGACGCCGGCCAGCTCGACCTGCAGCAACTGACCCAGCACGGCCTGCTTGCCACCCAGCCCCTGGGCAACACCCCCGCCGTGCCCGAGCCCTCCAGCTGGCTGATGGGCCTGGTGGGCGGCCTGGGCATGGTGCTGCGCCTGCGGCGGCGCCGCACCGTTGAGCTTCAGTGAACCACGCGCCCGAATGAGAACTCGCCGCCCGCCACACTGACCGGGATCACATCCTTGGGGCCGAAGCGGCCTTCGAGGATCAGCTTGGACAGCGGGTTCTCGATGCGCTGCTGGATGGCGCGCTTGAGCGGGCGAGCACCAAACACCGGGTCGAAACCGACCTTGGCCAGCTCGGCCAGGGCCTCGGGGCTGACTTCGAGCTTCATCTCCAGCTTGTCGAGCCGGCGTTCCAACTGGCGCAGCTGGATGCGGGCGATGCCCTGGATGTGCTCGCGGTCCAACGCGTGGAAGACCACGGTCTCGTCGATGCGGTTCAGGAACTCAGGACGGAAATGCGTCTTGACCTCGGCCCAGACCGCATCCTTGATGGTCTCCGAAGGCTCACCCGCCATGGACATGATCAGGTGCGAACCGAGGTTGCTGGTCATCACGATCACGGTGTTCTTGAAGTCCACGGTGCGGCCCTGGCCGTCCGTCAGGCGGCCATCGTCCAGCACTTGCAAGAGCACGTTGAAGACATCCGGGTGAGCCTTCTCGACCTCGTCGAGCAGCAGCACCGAATAGGGCTTGCGGCGCACGGCTTCGGTCAGCGTGCCGCCTTCCTCGTAGCCCACGTAGCCGGGGGGCGCGCCGATCAGGCGGCTCACCGAGTGCTTCTCCATGAACTCGCTCATGTCGATGCGGACCATGTGGTCCTCGCTGTCAAAGAGGAAGCCTGCCAGCGCCTTGCACAGCTCGGTCTTGCCCACGCCCGTGGGGCCGAGGAAGAGGAAGGAACCCAGCGGCCGGTTCGGGTCTGACAGCCCGGCGCGCGAGCGGCGGATGGCATCCGCCACCACGGTGATGGCCTCATCCTGGCCCACCACGCGCTCGTGCAGCTTGGCTTCCATCTGCAGCAGCTTGTCGCGCTCGCCCTGCATCAGCTTCGAGACCGGGATGCCCGTCGCGCGGGCCACGACCTCGGCAATCTCTTCGGCGCCCACCAGCGTGCGCAGCAGGCGCGGCTTGCTGGCGTCGGCGGCCTTGCCGGCTTCCTTGGCTTGCGCTTCCTTCAAGCGCTTTTCCAGCTCGGGCAGTTGGCCGTATTGCAGCTCGGCGACCTTGTTGAAATCGCCCTTGCGCTTCAGCTCTTCGATCTGGTGGCGAATGCGGTCGATGCTCTCCTTGACCTGGGCCGAGCCCTGGGCCTGGGCCTTCTCGGCCTTCCAGACCTCGTCGAGGTCAGCGGCCTCGCGTTCCAGCTTGGCGATCTCTTCCTCGATCAGGCCGAGCCGCTTTTGCGAGGCTTCGTCCTTCTCCTTCTTGACGGCCTCGCGCTCGATCTTGAGCTGGATGATGCGGCGGTCCAGCTTGTCCATCACCTCGGGCTTGGAGTCGATCTCGATCTTGATCTTGGCCGCCGCCTCGTCGATCAGGTCGATGGCCTTGTC
>CALMQC010000562.1 GCA_937871895.1 uncultured Roseateles sp.
CGCAAACCTCCGCTCCTCGGCGCCCCAAAAGTCCGCGCCCCAGCCAGCCCGGGCGGGCCTTTGTGGCGACGGTGGACGGGTGCGATGGGTGTGGGGTTGGGCAGTTTTCACCGAGGCGGAACAGCGGGCCGGCTGGCATCATTTGCCTTGCGAACTCGTGCCGCGCCGGGACGCAAAGCTTTTTACTGTGCGCCGATTTGTCGGATTGCTGGTAGGTCAAATATCGGCGGCCAGTCGAAATTCCCTTAGTTCATGCAGCCACTCTAGTCCGTATGTCGGCGCCACGTTGCGAGGTGTCTCCCGGTGTTATTAATACTGGCGCTGTTGCCCTAGAACAAGGTTGGCTCTCAAGTCATGCACGACCGTCTATCTATTAATCAGGTCGCCTGTGCGGCAGGTTATGCGCTCATATTCCCAATAAGCAATCTTATGGGTGGCGAGTTCACGATGCTCGGCATCCTGCTCACGTTCCCCTTCTTAATCCTTGCTTGGCTCGGCGGCATGCTGACAGTTGCAGTTTCCGGAAGCGAGCAAGCCTACATTTGGGGAGCAAGCCTCTCGATCTTTCTGCAGGCTCTAGCCTTAACCTCGGTTATGAAGATCTATCGGGGGAAGGCGAAAGCGTGAATCCGGGTTCTCTACGCTCTCTCCGATGTGCACTTGGAATTCATAAGGTCTTGGGTTGGGTCTCAAATATAAATATCCTGGGTGCCTGGCGGCAGAAACTATTCGGAATCCTATGATAAATAACATATCCGACTACTTCTCCCAAGGCTGCGGCCGCTGCGATCGTTTCGGTACGCCAGATTGCGCCACACAACTCTGGGCGCCCGGTTTGGCCGCGCTGCGCAAAATCTGCCAATCCGCCGGCCTCGAAGAAACCGTCAAATGGGGACACCCCTGCTATATGCATGCGGGCCGGAATATTGCGTTGATCGGCGCGCTGCGGGGGGATTTCAGGCTCGTTTTCATGAATGCGGCCTTGATGAAGGACCCTGAGGGCGTGCTGGAGCGGCAGGGGCCCAATACCAAGCATGCGGATGCCATCCGGTTTACCGATGTGGCGCGGGTGGAGGCGTTGGCGCCGGTGATTCGGGCCTATCTGGCGGAGGCCAAGGGGTATGCCGAGGCGGGGATCAAGCCGGTGAAAGTGGCCACTGAGCTGGAGTTGCCGGACGAGTTGGCCGAGGCGCTGGACGCGGACGTGGAGCTGGCGGAGGCCTTCCATGCGCTGACGCCGGGGCGGCAGCGCAGTTATGTGATCCACCTCAGTTCGGCCAAGAAGCCGGAGACGCGGGTGGCGCGGGTGGCGTCGTACCGCAGCGGGATCCTGGCGGGCAAGGGCGCGCAGGAGCGCTGAGCGGAGGCTTCGCTCAGCGCCGGGCGGCGGGTGAGGCCGCCGGGGCAGCGCCCTCGGTCTTGTTGACGCTGCACATCACGGCCAGCTCGGGGCCAGCGGGCAGCACGTAGGCCATCTTCTCGACGGGTTGCTTGCTGATGGGGTGCAGGCTGCTGAACTCGACCCAGCCGCCGCCCATGCCGGCGGCGTGCCAGGTCTTGGCGTTGATCTCGTCGATGTTGGCGCCGGGCGCAGCGACGGCGGGCTTGTTGGCCTTGCCGGGGTCCATGCCGAAGGCGCGGAAGTGGTTGCTGCGGTCGAGCACGATGATGAAGAGGTCGCGGTCGATGAAGCCGCCCTGGCGGTCGTGAAAGCGCTGCACGGCGGCGGAGAGGCCGGCGCTGGCGATGAGCTGGACGGCTTGCTCGACGAGGGCGCGGGCTTCGTCGGCGCAGCCCTGGCGCAGCTTCATGGCGAGCACTTGGGTGGCCATGTCGCGCGCCTGGCGGCTGAGGGCGTCGGTGGAGGCGACGGTGCCTTCCACCATCTGGCCGTTGAGCTGGGTGATGGTGTCGATGTCGCCAATCGCCTTGGCCATCTGGGCCAGGCCGTCGCCTTGCTCGGCGCAAGAGGTGGCAATGGCGCGCACGCCGCCGGAGACGTCGCGGATGCTTTGCACGGTGGTGCTGAGGGAGGCATTGACGTCGGCGATGTGGCGCGCGCCGGTGGCGACTTCGAGCGTGGACTGTTCGATCAGCTTGCGCACCTCGGCGGCGGCCTGGGCGCTGCGCTGGGCCAGGGTGCGGACCTCCGCCGCCACGACGGCAAAGCCGCGGCCGGACTCACCGGCCCGGGCGGCTTCGACGGCGGCGTTGAGCGCGAGGATGTTGGTCTGGAAGGCGATGCCGTCGATGGTCTCGACGATGCCGCGCATCTGGCGCGAATGGGCCTCGATCCGCTGCATCACGGCCACCGCCTGGTGGGCCACGTCGGCGCCGCGCTCGGCGTCTTGCCGGGCTTCATCGGCACGCTGCTCCACGCCACGGGCATCGGCGGCATTGCGCTGGATGGCGGACACCAGCTCGTTCACGCTGGCCGAGGTTTGCTCGACGGCCGCGGCCTGCTGCTCGGTGCGGTCTGACAGCTCGCGCGAGGCGCCGGCCAGGCGGTCGCCGGCCATGGCCACCAGCTGGGCATTGCTGCGCACCGTGGACACGACCTGGGAGTAGCCGCGCACCAGGCGCTCCAGGCCCCGGCCCAGCTCAGCGCTTTCGTCCTGGCCGCTGACCTGCACGGCGTGGCGCAGGTCGCCCGCTGAGGCGAGGTCGATGGTGGCTTGCAGCTCGGCGAGGGTGCTGCGCAGGGTGAGCAGCATGGCCGTGGCCAGATAGGCCGCCAGCGCGCCCGCAAGCGCACTGCCGAGCGTGAGCCAGGGCAGCGCGGCGCCCTCACTCGAGCGCGCAACCAGCAGCACTGCCGCCAGCATCAGCAGGGCCGCCACGGCCGCGAACTTGGCCTCCAGGCCCAGCCGGGCCATCAGCCGGATGCCCGGGCCGCACAGTGTTGTCGCCATTGACTTCATCTTGCTGACCTCCAGCCTTGCACGCTTGGATATCCCGGGGCGGGGCGCTCGCGCGGCCAGCCCGGCCCGTACTGCGAATCACGGCCTGCTTGCGGTGGCGCCTGCGGCGATCTACACCGGCCACCGGCGCGGCGAATATTAGCCACGCTATGCATTGGCGCCGCCGTGCTGCGGCCACCTGGCGGGCCGCAGGTGCGACTGTTTTGGCGGGCGGGGCTGGTTTGGCAGCCGGCGGGGGAGCGGGTCGGTGGCTTGCAGGAAGCTGTCCACCAAATCAGCGCCCGGCGCGTTGCGGACAGACCTGCCCAAGGAGGTTCTTGCATGAAAGCTGTTGCCCGCGTCCTGATCGTCTCCAGCCTGGTGGCTGCCCATGGCCTGGCCAGTGCCGGCCCACACTACTACCAGCCGCCGCCGCCACCGCACCACCATCACCACCACCATCGTGGGCCGCATCTGGGCAAATGGGCCTTGGGTCTGGCCGTCGCGGTGCCGTTGATTGCCATCGCGAGCCACGCCAACCGGGCGCCCGAGCCGGTTTACGTCGCACCCCCGCCGCCGCCCGTGCCGGTGCCGGTGGTGCAGCCGGTGTATGCGCCAGCCCGCCCGGCGCCGGTGGTCTACCCGCGCAATGGCCAGTCCTATCAGCAGATGGAATTTGACCAGCGCGAATGCAACGTCTGGGCCACCACCCAGCAGGCCGCGATGGCGGACGCCACGGTCTTTCAGAGGGCCGTTGAGGCCTGCATGGACGGGCGCGGCTACACCTTGCGCTGAGGCGCCTTGCCCGCGCTCACCCTCTCAGGCCATGAAGCCGAGGTCCGCCGGGCTGAAGGATTTGAGGTTGGGGAACACGGTGCCCAGTTCAGCCTCGGGCACGCCAAACCATCTGGCCAAGGTGCCGCCAAACTGTTCCAGCGAGGTGCTGGGGATGAGGACGCCGCGGTCGCTGGCGTCGTCGGGCCCACTGAGGGCAGGGTAGGGGAAGCGGCCGTAGACATTGCCGCCGCGCACGGCGCCGCCGAGCACGAGCTGGTGGTTGCCCCAGCCGTGGTCACTGCCGCTACCGCTGGGCTGCAGCGTGCGGCCAAACTCGCTCTGGGTGAAGGCGGTGACCTGGTTGCTCACGCCCATCTCCAGCAGTGACGCGTAGAACGCGGCCAGGCCCTCGCCCAGTTGGCGCAGCAAGTCCCAGTGCTGCCAGGCTTGGCCGGAGTGGGTGTCAAAACCGCCGTGGACGCAGAAGAAGACCTGCCGGCCCATGCCGGTGGTGGCGCGCAGCTTGATGAGTTGAGCCACCTGTTGGAGTTGCTTGCCGAGGTCGGTGCCCGGGAAGGCGGTACTCAGCGTGGCAGAGCCGCCTGAGCGCAGCAGCTGGCTGAGGGTCTGGGCGTCCTGGCGCACGCGGTTGGCGGCCTGGATGAGGCTGACGCCCTGGTCCAGGGTCAACACCTCGGCCAGGCCTTTGGCGCGGGCCTGGGCGGCGCTGTCGGGCCAGACGTTCATGCCATTGGTCGAGAGGTCGAAGCCGGGGATCAGGCTGGCCGAGGCCACCTTGGCGCCGGTGCAGAAGAGTGCGTTGCCGTGCGTGGAGATGGCGGCCGGGAAGCGCGAGCTGCCGTTGCGGGCCACCAGGGCGTCGGCCGTGCGCCCGGCCCATCCGGTGCCCCCGCTGCCGGTGGCATTGCCCGCCTGGGCCTGCAGGATCTGGTCGGAGTGGGAGTAGAGGTTGCTGGGCAGGCTGCCCGACCCGGCCAGCACCTGAGCGCGCGTGGTGGGGGCGGCCAGCGGCCCGACATTGGCCACCGCCGCCAGCTTGCCCTGACCCCAGAGCGGCGCAATCGCCGTGAGGCCGGAGTTGAGGCCATAGGGCACGCCGCCGGGTGTGGCGACGTTGAGCAACTGCGCCGTGCCATCGGGCAGGGCCAGGCCGCCCCGGATGCCGCGGTAAGCGGCGTAGGCCTTGGCTTCCATGGGCACGAGCATGTTGTGCCCGTCGTTGCCGCCGACGAGGAAGACGCAGACCAGGGCTTTGTAGTCGCCCGCCGTTTGGGCCTGGGCGCCAAAGCCGGCACTGCAGGTCAGGGCACTGGCGAGGCGGAGGAAGTCGCGGCGGTGATGGGTGGTGGTGCGGGGGTTCATCGTCTCGACCTCTCAGTATTGGATGGCGTGGAAGCCGGAGAGCGCAGTCAGGTAGAGCGCGGTGAGTGCACGTTCCCGGTTGTCGGGTTGGGCGGCGATGGCGGTGGCCAGGCTTTGCCGCATGGCGGCGGGCATGCGGCCCCAGAGCAGGGCCTGGTCTACCTTGTCGATGAGTGCCGTGCTGCTGGTGGCGGCGGCGGTGACGAAGGGGCTGATGTCCACCTTCGCGTCGGTGCCGCCTTGGGTGAGCAGGCGCCACAACAGATTGCCCCGCATCACCGCCTCGGTGGGCGTGTAGATCTGGAATTCCGGCGCAGCGAGGCTGGCGTTGGACGGCAGTCGGAACAGCGGCGAGTAGTAGCCAAACACCGAAGGCGGTTCGAGCGGTGTCTGGGCCTGCAGGCTCAGCTCCCAGCCAAGCTGGTTTTGCGCCGAGATCCCGCTGCCCAGCGCGCGCAGGAAGGAGGCGATGTGCTGGATGGGGTCCTTGAGCCGGCCGCTGGTGGCGCTGGCGGTGTCGTTGCGGGCTTCGGGGTCCAGCAGGATGGCGCGCACCGTGGCTTTGAGGTCACCGCGCTGGCCGCTGCCGTTGTTGGCAAACACGCTGGCCACGCGCTGCACATAGGCGGGCGAGGGGTTGCTCATCACCAGCGCGCGGATCAGGCGCAGCGCCATGAAGGGCGGCACATTGGGGTGGGCAAAGACGCAATCGATCGTGGCCGTCATGTCGGCCTGCGTGCTCTGGTTGGCGGGGAGGTTGCAGCCCAGGAAGCTCTTGGCCCGCATGTCGTGGTTGACGTCCCGGGGCACCAGCGGACCGCTGAAGTTCTCCCAGTTGTTGTTGCCGCTGCCAGCGTAGGTCCAGCCCGTCAGCGCCAGCGCCACTTGTTGGATGGTCGCTTGGTCATAGGCGGGAACAGGGCGGCCGGAGGCGTCGAGCTGGGTGGTGCCGTCCATGCTGAGCTTGACGAGGCCGATGCTGAACAGCTGCAGCAGCTCCCGCGCGAAGTTCTCGTTGGCGCCGCCGCCGCTGCTGGGCTTGTTGCTGTTGGCCAGGTCGAGGTACTTGCCCATGGGCGAGCTCTGGGCGACCTCACCCAACAAGGTGCGGTAGTTGCCCAGCGCGTGGCGGCTGAGTGAGCGCAGGTGCGGCAGGATCTCGTCGGGGTAGTTGTTCTTGCCCAGCGAGACAACCAGGATCTGCGAGAGCGCATGCACCACGCGCTGGCGCAACTGGTCGGGCGCGGCGCTCATGCGGCTCAAGTAGGCGCCTTGCACGAGACTGCGGTCCGAGGTGCCGGGGCTGGGCACAGGCGTCTCGGGCATGTTGAGCTGCTCGTTCAGCCAGGCCTCGGCCCCCATCTGCTTGACGCGTGCCAGCTCGGCAGGTGTGGCGCCAAAGCTGGCTTGGTCCAAGAGGCGAGCGACCGACAGGTTGGCCGTGCCTTGGCCCGTGCCGGGGCTTGGGATGGGCGTGGGTGTCGGCGTGGGCGTGGGCGTGGGCGTGGGCGTGGGCGTCGGAGTCGGAGTCGGCGTCGGCGTCGGTGTCGGTGTCGGTGTCGGTGTCGGTGTCGGTGTCGGTGTCGGTGTCGGTG
>CALMQC010000563.1 GCA_937871895.1 uncultured Roseateles sp.
GGGCCAGTGCGGTGGAAGCAGCGAGGGCGGTCGGGGCGCGGAGGAAGGTACGGCGAAGCGTCATGGTCGAGGGACTCGAGAGAGGGAAAGGCCGCCAGTATCCGGGCGCCATGTTGCTGGCCCTTTTCCAAGCCAGCTAGCGAGTGAACAGAACTGCCCCGTCGATGAGTCGATGACCGTCACGCCTTGCCCGCCTTGCTTCGGTCTTCGCCTTCGGCTTGCCGTCGGCGATGAGGCCCAAAGCGTGATCGGCACTATTTACAGTCGCGCGCCATTGCTCGTCGCGCGGTGTCGTCGCCCTGAGAATTTGATGGATGCCGCTGTTACTCGACCGCATGCCGATTCGCCGAAGCTTCCAACTGTTTCTCGGGGCCTGCACCTTGCTCGGCCTTGCCGCGCTGATGGGCCTTGCATCCCCGGCGCGCAGTGCGGACGTCAATGACCCCACGCGTGGCGACCTGGTGCTCTTTCCGGGGCCGCTGCAGGAGCAGACCCTGCCCCGCACGCCTGGCACGCCGGCCGGCAATGCCTCGCGGCCCGTGGTGATGGGCTTGAACATCCCGGGCCGCAACTTCCGCGCCGGTGAGGGCTGGTGGGGCCTGGTCTGTGGGGCCCAGAACAGCGGTTGCCAGCTCGTGCCCTTGCGTCTGGCGGTCACGCCGGCCACCCACCCGGTCTATGACTCCGAGCCCACGCCAAGCCAGATCCTGAGCTGGTCGCCCCTGCCGGCCAGCCTGTCCGCGCCGGACAGCAAAGCCAAGCTGCTGGCAGTCTTCAAGCCCATCCGCGCGCTGGCCAAGCTGCCGCTGGCGGTCGGCCCGGTCAAGACCTGGCTGCATGCTGCCATGGACAGCTACCCGCCCGGCGGCCGCATCGGCAGCATGGAGGTCAGCATCCCGGTGACGCCGGGCGCCCCGGCCCTGCTGCTGCCACGCCTCCAGCCCGGGAAGGAGGGCCGCTCCGACGGCCTGCTGCTGGAACTGCGCCAGGGCGGGCGCCGCCAGGTGCTGGACGGCTTCGACCCCGTCATGGAGGGGCCGGTGCCCGTCCGCCCGACCGACTACCTGCTCTGGGCGGGTGACCTCGATGGCGACGGCAAGCCTGACCTGCTGGTCGACCTGTCGGGCGGGATGCGCAAAGTGAAGCTCTACCTCTCCTCACTGGCCACGGGCCAGGAACTGGTGGGCGAGGCCGGCAGCTTCGAGTTCGTCGACCCCAGCTCGGCGGGGTGTTGAGCATGCGACGACTCCTGCACCACTGCGGCCTGCTCCTGCTGGTTGCCGTCACCACCGCCAGCGCCCAGACCCGCCGTATCGACGACGCCATCGGTGGCTGGGCCTGGCGCGGCGTCGGCGACCCGATCGTGACGGGCCCGCAGTCCATGATCGTCTTCGGCCAGGACGATTCGGGCCGGGGCGCGCAGGCCTGGCGGCTCAACTGGGCGGATGACACGGCCACACCCGTCGCCCTGCCGGGCCTGCCACTCGACAAGGACCTGCGCTACAGCGCTGCCCAGTCCTCAGCAGGCCTGTGGCTGGCCGGGCCTTCGATCGCCCTGCTGCGGCCTGATGGCCGCTTGCTGCGCGCGCCACTGCGAGTCGAGCGCCCGCCCGTGGTCGTGCGGCCCGACGGCGCCCTGCTGCTATTCAAGAACCGCGAGAACGAGTCGCCACGCCAGATCCTTGAGGTGCGCCCGGCGCCGGGGGGCGACAAGCTGCTGGTGACCGAGCGTGCCCTGCTGTCCTACGACGGGCGGCCCAATGCCAGCGGCCAGACCTACCGCGAGCCCGACTACGGGCATGAGGTCGTGCCTCTGGAGGACGGGCGGGTGCTGATGTTCGGCGGCTCGCGCACGCCGACCCTGGCCTCGGTCTATGACCCGGCCAGCGCCCGCATGACGCCCGTGGCCCCGCTGCCCCATGGGCGCTCGCTGGCCGCATCGGTGCGCCTGGCCGACGGCCGCGTGGTGGTGGCTGGCGGCGAACACCTCGGTTGCTCCCGGCCAGCGGCCCGGGAGGTGGACGTCTACGACCCCAAGGCCAATGCCTGGACCAGCCTGCCGCGCTTGCCCCTGCCGCTGTGTGCGGACGCCTACGGGGCCTGGCGCCCCTCCATCGTCGAGGCCAGCGATGGCAGCCTGGTGCTGGGCGGGGGTCTGGAACCCGAACTGCTCGCCCTGCCTGCCGACATGCGCGCGCGGTTCCTGCACATTGCCGAACTGCTGGAAGCTTTCGGGCCGCAAGACGTGGGAATGCCGCATGTCCGGCCTCTGGAGGGCAAGCTATGGGAAATGCGGATGCGCGGGCGTGATGGCATCTCCCGTGCCGTGTATGCCGCCGTTCATGGGCGCACGCTACTCGTGCTGCACGTCTTCGTGAAG
>CALMQC010000564.1 GCA_937871895.1 uncultured Roseateles sp.
ACAGCAGGCCTTCAACCTCGACCTTGTCGAAGGCAACGCCTTCAGCGCTCAGCGCCGCAAAGACGCTGGCAGTGGCTGCACGGCAAGCCTGGGTGCGGGCTTGCTTGGAGCGGATTTGATAAGCCTCGCGCAGCGGGCCTTCGGCCAGCGCGGTGACCTTGGCGATGAAGGCTTCGTCCTTGGCGGGCGCGGTCCAGCTCCAGGCCGGCTTGCCGGCTTCCTTGACCAGTTCATTGATCGCGGCGATGGCGACATTGCCCTGCTCGTGACCGTAGACCACGGCGCCCAGCATGACTTCTTCAGACAGGCCGACGGCTTCGGACTCAACCATCAGCACGGCGGATTGCGTACCGGCCACCACCAGGTCCATCTGGCTGTTGACCAGTTCGGACTTGCTCGGGTTGAGCACGTACTCGCCATTAACGTAACCCACGCGGGCGGCGCCGATGGGGCCATTGAACGGGATGCCGGAGATGGCCAGCGCAGCCGAGGTGCCGATCATGGCAGCGATGTCGGCCTGGACTTCCGGGTTCAGCGACAGCACGTGGATGACGACCTGGACTTCATTGAAGAAGCCTTCGGGGAACAGCGGGCGGATCGGGCGGTCGATCAGGCGGCTGGTCAGCGTCTCGTGCTCGGAGGGGCGGCCCTCGCGCTTGAAGAAGCTGCCGGGGATCTTGCCGGCAGCGTAGGTCTTTTCGAGGTAGTCGACGGTCAGCGGGAAGAAGTCTTGACCGGCCTTGGCCTCGGTCTTGGCGACGACAGTGGCCAAGACGACGGTGCCTTCAATGCTGACGACGACCGCACCGGTGGACTGGCGAGCCACTTCGCCGGTTTCCAAGGTGACGCTGTGGTTGCCCCACTGGAAGGTCTTGCTGACCTTGTTGAACATGGACATAGGAATCTCTCCTGGTTGTGATGAAGGCGCGATGTCGCGCCGGGATCTACCGGGAGCGGGACTGGGTTTGGCGTGATGCCATTCCAGCGGGATTCACGCGAACCCCCTTGGAATGACACATCCCCGCCACGTCAGTTCAGCTTCCGGACGAAAGACAAAGAGCCTGTCAGGGCAAAACGACCAGACAGGCTCTTCATCAGATGCGTGCGATTACTTGCGCAGACCCAGCTTCTGGATCAGGG
Organism: uncultured Roseateles sp.; assembly: GCA_937871895.1. GTDB lineage: Bacteria > Pseudomonadota > Gammaproteobacteria > Burkholderiales > Burkholderiaceae_C > Pelomonas. Next base: position 1,141 of record CALMQC010000564.1, read on the forward strand.
CCGTGTAGCGGGCAGCGTCCTTGTTCTTCAGATAGGCCAGCAGGCTCTTGCGCTGGTTGACCATCTTGAGCAGGCCGCGGCGACCGTGGTGGTCCTTGGCGTGGGTCTTGAAGTGGGGGGTCAACTCGTTGATGCGAGCGGTCAGCAGAGCGACCTGGACCTCGGGGCTGCCGGTGTCGGCGGCGGCACGGGCGTGGGCCTTGACGATGTCTGCCTTGTTGATGTCTGCGATGGACATGTGGATTCCTTTGGTGTTCCAGACGGTCGGAAGGCCGCTGCGAAACAAGCAAAGGTCGCAGACGGTTTCCGGGGTTGACTTGCGGACGCGGGTGAAACCGACCCACGCCGTGCGATTGGCTCTACAGCACAGAAGCCTGTGGTGCAAAACCAGCTGAGTATACCGAATCAGTTGCCGCAAAGCCCCGCTCCGCTGGGCAAGCAAAAGCAGATAGGCGCTCACCCAGCGAATTCAAGCGGCATGGCAACGATCTTTGAGAGAACGCAATCAGCGCCGCATTCGGGCCTTGAAAGCGCGTCGGGCGCACGCAATTCGGGCTCATCGGTTGCTGCTCCCGACCTCGTTTGAAGCAGCGAAACACCCTGGAGACTGACCATGTTCCTCGTGCCCGTGAATCGCAATCTGTCCCAACTGTCCCGCTCGCTGGACCGCTTTTTTGACGACGGCCTGGGCCTCTTCAACGACACACGTGACGCCGACACCGCCGCATTGCGCAGCCCCTTGCTGGACGTGAGCGAGACCGAAGCGGCCTACACCGTGAAGCTGGACGTGCCGGGCGTGCCCAAGGACGCCGTCAAGATCAACATCGAGGGCCGCCGCGTCACGATTGACGCCGAGCAAAGCCGCGACACCGAGAAGAAGGACGGCGAGCGCGTGCTCTACCGTGAACGCAGTGTCAGCCGCTTCTCGCGCAGCTTTACGCTGCCACAGGAGATCAACCAATCGGAATCCAGCGCAGCACTCGACCAGGGTGTCCTGACGTTGACCCTGGTCAAGCGGGTCGCCAACGGCGGCAGCACCCTCAAGGTGAATTGAGTTCAGCCAGATCCCAGCGCGGCTGCACCTCGAAGCTGCCGGCCGCGTCTGCAGGCGCCAAGCCGCGTTGCACCCGCAGTGCGGCCGCCATGGCGATCATGGCGCCGTTGTCGGTGCACAGGTGCAGCTCCGGGTAGTGCACCCGGATGCCACGCTTGGCACAGGCTGCGTTCAGGGTCTCGCGCAAATGCCGGTTGGCCCCCACGCCGCCGGCCACCACCAGGCGCTTCAAGCCGGTCGTTTTCAGCGCCAGCAGGGCCTTCTTGAGCAGGCACTCGACGATGGCTGCCTGGGTGCTGGCAGCCAGGTCGGCGCGGGATTGCTCACAGACATTGGGCCCCAGCTTCTTCACCTGCGTGAGCACCGCCGTCTTGAGGCCAGCAAAGCTGAAGTCAGGCTTGCCACTGTGCAGCAGGGGGCGCGGCAGGTCGAAGGCTTCGGGGTTGCCGAACTCGGCCAGGCGCGCCAGATGTGGGCCGCCGGGGTAAGGCAGGCCCAGCAGCTTGGCCGACTTGTCAAAGGCTTCGCCGGCGGCGTCGTCGATGGTTTCGCCCAGCAACTCGTAGTCACCCACGCCGTCCACGCGCATCAGCTGGGTGTGCCCACCCGACACCAGCAGGGCCACGAACGGGAACTCAGGCGGGTCGGCGCTCAGAAAGGGCGAGAGCAAATGCCCTTCGAGGTGGTGAATCGGCAGCGCTGGCCGACCAAGCGCCGTGGCCAGCGAGACCGCCACGCCCGCCCCCACCAGCAGTGCGCCCGCCAGCCCAGGCCCCTGGGTGTAAGCCACCATGTCGATGTCGGCCAGACCGAGCCCGGCGTCCTGCAGCACCTCCCGCGCCAGCGGGATGACGCGCCGCACGTGGTCCCGCGAGGCCAGTTCGGGCACCACGCCGCCATAGGCTTGGTGCATGGTGATCTGGCTGTGTAGCGCGTGGGCCAGCAGGCGTGGCGGGGCAGCGCCGTCCACCTCGATCAGCGCGACACCGGTCTCGTCGCAGGACGACTCGAAGCCGAGGATGCGCGTGGCGCCCACGGTCAGTTGCGTTCCTTGGCGTGGTTGATCGAGTACTTGGGGATCTCGATCGTCACGTCCTGGCCGCCGAGGATGGCCTGGCAGGACAGGCGCGAATCAGGCTCCAGGCCCCAGGCGCGGTCCAGCATGTCTTCCTCGCCCTCTTCCATCTCGGACAGCGAGCGAGCGCCGGCGCGCACGATGACGTGACAGGTGGTGCAGGCACAGACCTGGTCGCAAGCGTGCTCGATGGGCACATCGTGCTCCAGCAGCGCTTCGCAGATCGAGGTGCCAGCGGGCGCCGACACCTGCCGCCCCTCAGGGCAGTACTCGGCGTGCGGCAGGATGGTGATGACGGGCATGGTTCAGAGGGAGTTCAGATCACGGCCGGCCAGAGCGCGGGCAATGCTGCGGTTCATGCGCTCGGCGGCAAAACCTTCGGTGGCTTCGGCGAGCGCCTTGGTGGCGGCCTCGATGCGCTCGGCATCATCGGTCATCGCAGCCAGGGCCGAGAGCTGCAGCTCCAGCCGGTGGCGTTCGTCGGCGGACAGCAGATCGCCATCGGCGGCCAGCGCGCTGCGCGTGGCCAGCACCATGCGCTCGGCCTCGACCCGCGCCTCGCGCAGCTTGCGGGCCGCCATGTCGCCCTCGGCGCTGGCAAATCCATCTTGGAGCATGGAGGCAATCTGGTCGTCAGCCAGGCCATAGCTGGGCTTGACGGTGATGGCTGCGTGCACGCCCGAGATCAGCTCTTGCGCTGACACGCTGAGCAAGCCATCGGCATCGACCTGGAAGGTCACGCGGATGCGCGCCGCGCCGGCCGCCATGGGTGGGATGCCGCGCAGCTCGAAGCGCGCCAGGGACCGGCACTCCGACACCAACTCGCGCTCGCCCTGGACGACATGCAGCGCCAGCGCCGTCTGGCCGTCCTTGAAGGTGGTGAAGTCCTGCGCCTTCGCAACGGGGATGGTCGCGTTGCGCTCGATGATGCGCTCCACCAGGCCGCCCATGGTCTCCAGCCCCAGCGAGAGCGGGATGACGTCGAGCAGCAGGATCTCGCCATTCGCGGCATTGCCAGCCAACTGGTTGGCCTGGATGGCGGCGCCCAGAGCCACCACCTCGTCGGGGTTGAGATTGGTGAGCACTTCGCGGCCGAAAAACTGGCTGACGGCGGCGCGCACACAGGGCATGCGCGTCGAGCCGCCCACCATCACGCAACCTTGCACATCGGCCGGCCGCAGCTTGGCATCGCGCAGCACGCGCTTGACGCTGGAGAGCGTGCGCGTCACCAGCGGCGCCACCACGACGTCGAAGCCCGCGCGGTCCACCCGCACACGCAGCTCGCCGGCTTCCAGTGCCGCTGTCAGCCAGGTCTCGTCGGCATCGGTCAGCGCCTCCTTGGCGCTGCGCGCCGCCACCAAGAGGCGGCGTTTGTCCTGCGCGGTGGAAGCCACCAGGCCCGACTGCGCCAAGGCCCAGTCGGCCAGCAGGCGGTCGAAGTCGTCACCGCCAAGCGCCGCATCGCCGCCCGTCGCCACCACCTCGAACACGCCACGCGCCAGGCGCAGCAGCGAGATGTCGAAGGTGCCGCCACCGAGGTCGTAGACGGCGTAGAGACCTTCGGAGGCGTTGTCCAGGCCATAGGCGATGGCGGCTGCCGTGGGCTCGTTGATGAGGCGCAGCACCTTGAGCCCGGCCAGCTCGGCGGCGTCCTTGGTGGCCTGGCGCTGGGCATCGTCAAAGTAGGCCGGCACGGTGATGACGGCGCCGAACAGCTCGTCGTCAAAGCTGTCCTCGGCCCGGAAGCGCAAAGTCGCCAGGATCTCGGCCGAGACCTCGACGGGGCTCTTCACGCCCTCACGCGTCTCGATGGCCAGCATGCCGGGGCGGTCGACGAAGCGGTAGGGCAGCTTGCCCGCGTCGGCCACATCGGCCAGCGTTCGCCCCATGAAGAGCTTGACCGAGACCAGGGTGTGCTCAGGGTCGTCGGCCTGCGCCGCCAAGGCCTCGGCGCCGATCTGCCGCCGACCATCGCCCAGGTAGCGCACCGCAGAGGGCAGGATGACTTGGCCCGCCGCATCGGGCAGGCATTCGGCCACGCCGTGGCGCACGGCGGCGACCAGGGAGTTGGTGGTCCCCAGGTCGATGCCAACCGCGATACGTCGCTGGTGCGGATCGGGCGAGGCGCCGGGTTCTGAAATCTGCAACAGGGCCATGGCGGTCAGTTGTTCTCAAGGGCCACGAGGCGCGCCTCGACATCGGCTCGGAAGCGGCGGATGAACATCAGCGCCCGCACTTGCTCGGCCGCCTCAGCGGGCTTGCCGGCCTGGTCCAGCAAAGCCTGAAGCTCATTGATGACGGCGCTCTCGCGCTCCAGGGTCCGATCGAGCACGGCTTCCAGCGCGGCTGCATCGCTGGCGTCATCCAAGGCCTCGCGCCACTCCATCTGCTCCATCAGGAAGCTCGCGGGCATGCGCGTGTTGCTCTCGGCGCCAATCGGCGAGCCGCGCAGCTCGCACAAATACGCGGCGCGGGCGAGCGGGTCCAGCAGGCGCTGGCGCGCCTCGTTCACGCGCACCGCCCATTGCATGGCCAAGCGCTGGGCCGAAGCGCCCTGCGCGGCAAAGCGGTCGGGATGGACTTCG
>CALMQC010000565.1 GCA_937871895.1 uncultured Roseateles sp.
CTGCTCGTTCAGCAGCAGCGGGTCGTCCCACTGAAAACTAGCTTTGGTGGCCATCGGCGCCTCCACGACTGAAGCGCTCAGCCTACCCCGAGATAGCGCTTCCACACTTCTGGCTCGGCCTCCAGCTGCGCCGAACTGCCCGCCCACACCACCCGCCCGCGCTCCAGCACCTGATGCTGATCGGCGAGTTGCATCAGGCGGTGCACGTATTTGTCCACCACCAGCAGGCTCTGGCCGGCCTCGCGCAGGGTGCGCAGACAGGCCCAGATCTCCTCACGGATCAAGGGCGCCAGGCCTTCGGTCGCTTCATCGAGGATGAGCAGCTTGGGGTTGGTGACCAAGGCGCGGCCGATGGCCAGCATCTGCTGCTCGCCGCCCGAGAGCTGGCCGCCCAGGTGCTGCCGGCGCTCCGCCAGACGGGGGAAAAGCACATACACCCGCTCAGGTGTCCAGGCACTGCCGTGGCGCGTGGACGCGAATGCGGCCAGATGCTCGTGCACGCTCAGGTTCGAGAAGCACTGCCGCCCCTCGGGCACCAGGCCCAGGCCCAGCCGCGCGATGCGGTCGGCGCTCCAGCCCGTCACGTCTTGGCCGGCAAAGCGGATGCGCCCTTGCGTCGGCGCCAGCCAGCCGCACAGACATCGCAAGAGCGTGCTCTTGCCCATGCCATTGCGGCCCAGCAAGGTCGCCGCGCCACCGGCTTCCAAACGCAGGTCGATGCCGAACAGCACCTGGCTGCTGCCGTAGGCCGCCTCAAGGCCTTGCACCTCCAGGAGCAGGCTCACGGCAGGGCCTCCAGCTCATCCCCCAAATAGGCCTTCAGCACCTCGGGATGCGCGCGGATGGCGTCCGGTGTGTCGCTGGCAATCACGCGGCCGGCCACCAGGGTGGTGATGCGGTCCGCGAGGCGGAAGACGGCGTCCATGTCGTGCTCGACCAGCAGCAGCGTCGTCTCGTGCCGCAGGGCCTGCAGCAGCTCCACCATGCGGGCCGATTCCTCGGACCCCATGCCGGCCAGTGGCTCGTCCAGCAGCAGCAAGCGCGGGCGGGCGGCCAAGGCCAGGCCCAGCTCCAACTGGCGCTGCTCGCCATGAGCCAGGCTGCCCGCCGCCTGTTCAGCCCGCGCGGCCAGGCCAACGCGACCCAGCAGGGCCATGGCTTCATCCCGCGCGGCACCATCGCTCGCCGCGGCGCGCCAAAAGGCCACGCCATGCCGCCGGGCTTGCATCGCAAGGCACAGGTTGTCCAGCGTACTCAGGCGCTTGAAGACGCTGGTGATCTGGTAGGACCGCACCAACCCCGCCCGCACCCGCGCGGCCATGCCGGTGTGGCTCAGGTCCTGGCCTGCAAACTCGATCCGCCCGGCATCCGGCCGCAGCGCGCCCGAGATCTGATGGATCAGCGTCGTCTTGCCCGCGCCATTGGGCCCGATCAAGGCATGCAGCTCGCCCGGCTGCACCTCAAAGCTCGCGCCATCCGTTGCGGCCAGCGCGCCAAAGCGCTTGACCAGGCCCTCCACGCGCAGCAAGGGCTCAGCCATGACGGCGCCTCCAGCCCGCAATGCCGCGCGGCGCCCACAGCACCACGGCCAACAGGATGGCCCCCAGCAGCAGGTGGCCGTGCAGCGTGAAGCTGGCCAGGCCCTCCTCCAGCCCCAGCAGCACCGCCGCGCCGATCAGCCCACCCCAGAGCGAGCCCGTGCCGCCGAGGATGACCATCACCAACAGCTGCCCCGACTGGCTCCAGTGCAGCATGTGCGGCGTAACGAGGCCATTGAGATTGGCCAGCAAGGCGCCAGCCAACCCGGCAATGCCCCCTGCGATCACGAAAGCCCCCCACTGCACCCGCGCGACCGGGCTGCCCAGCGCGGCCATGCGGGTCTCGTTCTCGCGGCTGCCCTGCAGCAGCCAGCCAAAGCGGCTGTTCAATAGCGCGCGCAGCCCGGCCAGCACGGCCACCAGCAGCGCCAGTGCCACGGCGTAGAGGTGGTTGTCGTCTTTGAGGTCCAGCCCCCAGCCCAGCGTAGAGCGCGCCGCCAGCGGCAGCCCGTCGTCCCCGCCATAGGCCCGCAGCGACACGGCCAGGAAGTAAAACATCTGCGCAAAGGCCAGCGTGATCATGATGAAGTACACGCCCCGCGTGCGCAGGCTGATGGCACCCACGAGGGCAGCCGCGAGGCTGCTCACGCCGATGGCCAGCGGCCAGGCAAGCCAGGCGGACGTGAGCCCGGCATCTGCCGCGATCGCTACCGTGTAGGCCCCCAGGCCCACGAAGGCCGCGTGCCCAAACGACACCAGCCCGCCAAAGCCCAGCACCAGGTTGAGGCTGCTGGCGGCGATGGCCAGCACCAGCACACGCGTGAGCACGCCGGTGTAGAACTCCAGCCCCGTGGCCGCCAGCAGCGCTGGCAAGGCCGCCGCCAGCGCCAGCAGCGCCCAGCCCCAGCGCCCCGGGCCGGCGTGGTGCAGCGAAATCGGCCTCTCGCTCATCCGCGCGCCGGGAAGAGGCCCTGCGGCTTGAAGAACAGCACCG
>CALMQC010000566.1 GCA_937871895.1 uncultured Roseateles sp.
TCGCCGTAGTTGGCGGTGTGGCCGCCGAAGGGGCGCTGGTAGATGGTGCCGTCGGCATTGCGGTCGAAGGGCATGCCGAAGTGCTCAAGCTCGTAAACGACCTTGGGCGCCTCGCGGCACATGAACTCGATGGCGTCTTGGTCACCCAGCCAGTCCGAGCCCTTGACGGTGTCGAAGAAGTGGTAATGCCAGTTGTCCTCGCTCATGTTGCCGAGCGAGGCACCAATGCCGCCCTGGGCGGCCACGGTGTGCGAGCGGGTCGGGAAGACCTTGGACAGCACGGCCACATTGAGGCCGGCCTGGGCCAGTTGCAGCGAGGCACGCATGCCAGAGCCACCGGCCCCGACGATGACCACGTCGAACTTGCGGGTTGCGAGCTTTGCCATCGTCTTCAGAGCCTCCAAAGCACCTGGATCGCCCAACCGGCACAGCCGAGCAGCCAGAAAATCGTGAACACCTGCAGGGCCAGGCGGAGACCCACCGGCTTGACGTAGTCCATCCAGATATCGCGCACACCGACCCAGGCGTGGTACGCCAGCGAGAGGATGGTCACAAAGGTCAGCAACTTCATCCACTGCTGCGCGAAGATGCCCGCCCAGCGGTCATAGCCCAGCGGCGCCGGGCCCAGCAATTGCGCCAACAGCGCGACGGTGAAGAGGGCCATCAGGACGGCCGTGATGCGCTGGGCCAGCCAGTCGCGCAGCCCGTAGTGCGCGCCGACGACGAGGCGCTTGGAGCCAAAAGTGCTCATGCGATGGGTCTCCGAAAAGAATCAGTACAGGCCGAAGAGCTTGGCGCCCAGCAAGGCGGTCAGCGCCAAGCTGATGGCCAACGTCGCCACAGCCGAGCTGTGCCCCTGCTGTTTGCTGACGCTGTGGGTGGCGTCCATCCAGAGGTGGCGCACACCGGCGCAGAAGTGATGCAGATAGCCCCAGGTGAGGCCAAGTACAACGAGTTTCACAAACCACGCGGGCGTCCCGGCCACGCCGGCGACGAAGATGTTGGTGAAGCCGTCGTAGGAGATTTCGGAGCTCAGACTGGCGTCGAACATCCAGACCACGAAAGGCAGCAGCACGAAGATCAGCATGCCGCTGATCCGGTGGAGGATGGACACCACCCCTGCCGGTGGCAGGCGGTAGGACAGGATCTGGGTGACGTGAATATTGCGGTAGACCGGTCTCGCTTTGGTGGTGTCCGTCATGTCCAAGCCTGTGCGAATCTGAGTGAAACCGAATGATTCTAGGGCCAGCCCCTAGATGCCTCGTCCAAAATGTTGCACCGCAATAGGGCGCCGCCGTAAGTTCCGAGACATCTGCCCGGTGCAGGCTCGCGCCGGCTTTTCTGCACTGCAACATGCCGAATAAACTCGGCGGGTTTGCCTTTTCATCCCCATCACGTTTCGGAGTTCCCCCATGAGCAAGAAACCCGTTCGCGTCGCCGTCACCGGCGCCGCCGGTCAGATCGGTTACGCCCTGTTGTTCCGCATTGCCTCTGGCGAAATGCTGGGCAAGGACCAGCCCGTGATCCTTCAGTTGTTGGAAATCCCCGACGAGAAGGCTCAGAACGCGCTCAAGGGCGTCATCATGGAACTCGAAGACTGCGCGTTCCCGCTGCTGGCCGGCATTGAGGCGCACGGCGACCCGATGACCGCGTTCAAGGACACCGACTACGCGCTGCTGGTGGGTTCGCGCCCGCGTGGCCCCGGCATGGAGCGTTCGGAGCTGCTGTCGATCAACGGCGCCATCTTCACGGCCCAAGGCAAGGCCTTGAACGCCGTGGCCTCGCGCAACGTCAAGGTCCTGGTGGTCGGCAACCCTGCCAACACCAACGCCTACATCGCCATGAAGTCGGCCCCCGACCTGCCGGCCAAAAACTTCACCGCCATGCTGCGCCTCGATCACAACCGCGCTGCCTCGCAGATTGCCGCCAAGACCGGCAAGGCCGTGGCTGACATCGAGAAGCTGGCCGTCTGGGGCAACCACTCGCCCACCATGTACGCGGACTACCGCTTTGCCACCATTGGCGGCCAGTCGGTCAAGGCCATGATCAATGACGAAGAGTGGAACCGCAACACCTTCCTGCCCACCGTGGGCAAGCGCGGCGCAGCCATCATTGCAGCTCGCGGTCTGTCGTCAGCCGCTTCGGCGGCCAACGCCGCCATCGACCACATGCGCGACTGGGCCCTGGGCACCAATGGCAAGTGGGTCACCATGGGCATCCCCTCGGGCGGCGAGTACGGCATCCCCAAGGACGTGATGTTCGGCTACCCGGTCACCTGCGAGGGAGGTGAGTACAAGATCGTCCAGGGCCTCGACATCGACGCCTTCTCGCAAGAGTGCATCAACAAGACGCTGAACGAACTGCTGGAAGAGCAGGCCGGCGTCAAGCACCTGCTCTGACCGGTCGGCGGGGCCAAGCTGCCAAGCTGCCAAGCTGCCTCAAGGGGGCGCCTTCGGGCGCCCTTTTTCATGGCCGCTGCCGGCCAGGCCCGGATGCTGGCTCCGGCGGCATCAGGGCGCGCAGACGCTTGAGGTCCTGCGGCCGCAATAGGGCATCGTAGAAAGACTGCGCTTGCCGCCTCAGGTCCGGATTCGTAAACAGCGAATTTATGCGCAGGATGACGGCGGCACCTTGGGCGCCTTGATGGCAGCCAATGGCGAGTTGATGCAAGGACTCCTGCTGCGCGATCGGCCAGAACTCCAGGTCCGCTCCCTCCAGCCCCGCTTCGCGGCTGACGAGGTCGGCCTCATAGGCCAGACCCAGCACCAGATCGGCATGGCCCGCGCGAATCATGCGAGCCAGCTTCTCGGTCGTACCCTCGCCGCTGATGAAGGTGAGATTGCTCCGGCCGCGCAGGCGGATCAGCAACGCATCCACCACCTGGCCATAGCTGCGCCCATCGGCCACCGCCACGTGCGCCGCCCCGCTGGTGATCACGCGCTCCAGGTCAAGGCTGCCCTCGGGGCTGATGAACTTGCCGAGTGCCCCGAACTCGCGCCGCGTGCCGAAGGCGCCCGAGGGCAGCATGCGGACCACGGGGACCGAGAAGCGCGTGAAAGCCCGGCGCTCGTCGGTGACGATCATGCCGGGCGAGCAGGCGCGGACGTCTGACTGGAGCGCCTGGTTGCGGCGCGGAATGGGCACCTGGTCCACGCTGTGCAACAGGCCCGGCAGGTTGGGAATCAGCAGCTCCTGCAGCATGCGATCCAAAAAGCCCTTGGGCGACCCTGAGCGGCCTTGCTCCGCGTGCACAAAGGGCAACGAATGGATGACCCAGCGCACCTCAAGCACGTCCGCGCCCTCGGCCCGCACCCAGCCGGGCAGGCCCACGAGCACCGCCACCACCAGGTACAGCCAGGCGCGCATGCCGCTACCGCACCAGCCGGCCCGCTGAACCCGCCTGGCGCCGCGTCTGGCGCTCTGATTGCTCATGGGACTTGCGTCCGACCTGTCCATGCCACCACCCCTGAGGCCGACGCGCTCTGTGCCCGGCGTCGGCGATCCGCTTGGCCCGCGCTCATTGGCGCCCGGCCGGCAACGCGGACCATACCCTACAGTTCTGCGCCATGCACGCCACGCCACACCCCCGGGAAGCCCTGTTCGACGCGGGGGATCGCGGGCCGCAGTTGCCGGTCGTCGATCACTACTGTGGGGTCGAGGCCCGCATGCGCAAGAGCCTGGCCCTGCAGGCGGAGCGCGGCCCCGTGTTCGACGTCACGCTCGACTGCGAAGACGGCGCCCCCGTTGGCGGCGAAGCCGAGCATGCGGCCCTGGTGGTCAGCCTCGTCAACAGCGCCGACAACCACTTTGGCCGCGTGGGTGCCCGCGCACACCCCATTGACCACCCCTGCTTCGAGGCCGACGTGGACACGCTGGTTGGCCAGGCCGGCGAGCGCCTGGCCTATCTGATGATCCCCAAGGTGCGCGACGCGAGCGACCTGGAGCGCGCGGCCGAGGCCGTCGCCGCCTGCCAGGCCCGCCATGGGCAGCAGCGGCCCTTGCCGCTGCAGGTGCTGATCGAGACCCATGGCGCCCTGCGCGAGGTGCAACGAATCGCCGCCCACCCGCGGGTCGAGTCACTGTCCTTTGGTCTGATGGACTTCGTCTCAGAGCACCGAGGTGCCATCCCGGGCTCGGCCATGAGCGTGCAAGGGCAGTTCGAGCACCCGCTGGTGGTGCGCGCCAAGCTGGAGATCGCGGCCGCCGCACACGCCTACGGCAAGGTGCCCTCGCACTGCGTGGTGACCGAGTTCAAGGACCGCGCCGCCCTGCAGGCTGCGGCGGGGCGGGCGGCCCAGCAGTTTGGCTACACACGGATGTGGAGCATCCACCCGGACCAGATCCAGCCCATCCTTGACGCCTTCTCGCCCGCTGCCGCCGAAGTGGACGAGGCCATCGAGATCATCCACGCCGCCCAGTCGGCCGACTGGGCCCCGATCCAGCTTCGCCAGCGCCTGCATGACCGCGCCAGCTACCGCTACTACTGGCAGGTCATCGAGCGCGCGCACCGCACCGGCCAGCCGCTGCCCGTGGCCGCGCGCGAGCGCTGGTTTGCCGACACGGGCCTCGGGTGAAGCCCCCTCGACGCCGGCCCCGAGCCCGCAGGACAATCACAAACGGACAAGTTTGCTTACGGGGTTGGCGGGCCCGCTGAACGAACATGAATCGCCCCCTCGCACTCTCCGCTTTCTTCGCCTCGCGCAAGGATGAACCCATGACGTCGCTCCACACCACCCGCCTTTCGCTCGCCGCCGCCCTGCTTTGCGCCGTCGTCTCCGCCCAGGCCGAAACGCCTGCCAAGCCTGCCGCGCGCGCGGCCGTCAAGAAGCCTGTCGCTGCTGCCGCCGTTGCTGCGCAGCCGCCGGAGCTGAGCGAAGCCGGTGACGAGCAGCTCGCCGCCTTCCAGGCCGCCCACCTGGGCGACTACAACTGCGAGTTCAAGCAAACCGTTCAGCTGACGCCTTACGAGGGCAAGCGCGGCTACGTGACCGTGGTCTGGAACAAACTGCGCTACGTGATGAAGCCCGTGCTCTCGCACACCGGCGCCCTGCGCCTGGAGGACGTGACCGGCCGCACGCTGATGATCCAGATCGCCAACAAGTCCATGCTGCTGGACGTGAAGGCCGGCCAGCGCCTGGTGGACGACTGCATCCACCCTGAGCAGGCACGCCTCATGGCCACCATCCGCGCTGCCCGTGAGGCCAACCCGGAAGCTGCAGGCAGCGGTCTCGGTATCGGCAAGTAAGTTCGGTGGCGGAAGTTTTGGGCCTGAATGGGCCCGCCGCCAGCCTGCTGCGACGACAAAGTATGCATAACTGATGCATACTTGAGCTTCCATACTCAAGCCTCGTCTGGAGGTGTTTCCATGGAAGCCACCGTCGCTGAACGTGGGCAGATCACACTGCCCAAAGCCGTCCGGGATGCCCTCGGGCTGACCAAGGGCACCGTGCTCAAGGTCGAGATCGAGGGTGGGCGTGTCGTGCTGCGCAAGAACGTGGACGACGCCATCGCCAAGCTCAGAGGCCGCTTCAAGTTTGCCGAAGGCCACACCTCGACAGATGAGGTGATGCGCGCGCTGCGTGGCCGCGCCCCGGGCGACCCCTACCCAGCCCCCCAGGACGGCGAGGAATGATCGCTGTCGATTCCTCGGTGCTGCTGGACCTGCTTGGCGCCGATCCGGTCCATGGCGAGGCTTCGGCCCGCGCATTGGCCGACGCATTGGGCAGTGACGAGGTCGTGGTCTGCGAGGCCGTGGTCGCCGAAGTGCAGACCATGCTCGACACGCGCGACACCGTGATGGATGCGCTGACCGAATTCGGCATCCGTTTTGAACCCATCCAGGAGGCGGCAGCCGTGCGCGCCGGCCACATGCAGCGCCGCTACCGTGATCGCGGCGGTCGGCGTGAACGTGTCGTGGCCGACTTCCTCATCGGCGCGCATGCGCTCCTGCAATGCCAGGCCCTCATCACCCGCGATGACGGCTTTTTCCGTGACTACTACAAGGGCTTGAAGCTGGTCGTGCCCAAGGCCTAGCCGCCCCCACCCGAATCTTTCAAGGAGAAGTCCATGCTTGCTGCCTACCGCCAACATGTCGCCGAACGCGCCGCGCTCGGCATCCCGCCCCTGCCGCTTGACGCCAAGCAGGTGGCCGAGCTGATCGAACTGATCAAGGCACCGCCGGCCGGCGAAGAGGCCCTCCTCGTCGAGCTGCTCACCTACCGCGTGCCCCCGGGCGTGGACGATGCCGCCAAGGTCAAGGCCAGCTTCCTGGCCGCCGTGGCGCATGGCGACATCAAGGTCGGCCTCATC
>CALMQC010000567.1 GCA_937871895.1 uncultured Roseateles sp.
TATCAGATGGCCCGCCAGGGGCGCGCGGGCGCCGCGCTGGCCGCCGCTGGGCTGGGATCCTTCTTTGCGGGCTGTGTCGGCACCATCATCATTGCCGCCTTTGCGCCGCCGCTCACCGAGCTGGCCTTCAAGTTCGGCTCGGCCGAGTACTTCTCGCTGATGGTGCTGGGCTTGGTCGGCGCGGTGGTGTTGGCCTCGGGCTCGCTGGTCAAGGCCATCGCCATGATCGTGCTGGGCCTGCTGCTGGGCCAGATCAACACCGACGTCATTTCCGGCACGCCGCGCTTCTCCTTCGACATCCCAGAGCTGACCGATGGCATCGGCTTCGTCGTCATCGCCATGGGCGTTTTCGGCTTCGGCGAAATCATTGCCAACCTGGGCCAGCCGGCCGAGCATCGCGAAGTCTTCACCAAGGACGTCAAGGGCCTGTGGCCCACCAAGCAAGACTTCCAGGAAGCCTGGCCGGCGGTGCTGCGAGGCACGGCCTTGGGCTCGGTGCTGGGCGTGCTGCCCGGCGGCGGCGCGCTGTTGGCTTCCTTTGCGGCCTACACGGTCGAGAAGAAGGTGGCCAAGGACCCCTCCCGCTTTGGCAAGGGCGCCATCCAAGGCGTTGCCGGCCCCGAGAGCGCCAACAACGCCGGCGCGCAGACCAGCTTCATCCCGATGCTCACGCTGGGCATTCCGCCCAACGCCGTGATGGCGCTTATGGTGGGCGCCATGACCATCAAGGGCATCCAGCCCGGCCCGCAGGTCATGTCCAGCAACCCCGAGCTCTTCTGGGGCCTGATCGCCTCGATGTGGGTCGGCAACCTCATGCTGGTGGTGCTCAACCTGCCGCTCATCGGCATCTGGATCAAGCTGCTGACGGTGCCCTACCGCTTCCTCTTTCCAGCCATCGTGGTGTTCTGCTGCATTGGGACCTACACGCTGAACAACAACAACTTCGATGTCTACCTGACGGCCGCGTTTGCTGTGGTCGGCTACGTCTTCTACAAGCTCAGCTGCGAGGCAGCCCCGCTGCTACTCGGCTTCATCCTCGGGCCCATGATGGAGGAGAACTTGCGCCGCGCCTTGCTGCTGGCGCGTGGTGACTGGACAACCTTCGTCACCCGCCCGTTGTCAGCTGGGCTTCTCCTCGCTGCCGCAGCCATGGTGCTCGTCGTCATGCTGCCATCCATCCGCAACCGTCGCGAAGAAGCCTTCCACGAGGACTGATGGGGCTCAAAGCCTCCTCAACGAAGACACGGCGCCCCAGGGCGCCGTGTTGCATGGAGGCCTGACTTAAATGCTTGATTGATGGCGGGGCGCCGCGATGCCCCGCGTGTGAGCCCGACCGGTGGGCTGATTGACTTGGCCCACCCGCCTGCGCAAGCCTGCACGCCTTGAATTGCAATCTGGGCCAAGACTTCCCAACCCTTCAAAACCTGTGCTACAGTCTATGGCTCTGCTGCAGACGGCCAAGCCGGTTTGTAGCGGGCCAAGCGAGAGGCGCACGATGTGCGCAGTTCGTCGGAGCTGGTCCTGGTCCTGGTGCGCAAGTGCTGGGTGCTGCTGCTGAAAACCTTCCGGATTCAAGCTGAGGCTTGGTTTGGGGTGGTTGAGTAGGTGGGGCTTAGCGAGTTCAGGTGGTTTGAAGATTTTTTCAAAATCACTTGACGGCAAGCTAAAAGTTCTGACACAATCTCGCTTCTTTGCTGATCACTGATCGGCGCGCAAACAAGGCGAAAAAGCTGCAAAGCAAAAGCTGGTTTGCGATGTTCTTTAAGAATTCAC
>CALMQC010000568.1 GCA_937871895.1 uncultured Roseateles sp.
TCGCGGCCCATGCCGCGCAGGAAGACGGCCATGCCCAAGGCTGCCATCTGGCCCTCGCTCCATGAGCCATCGGTCAGGCCCTTGACGAAAGCCTCGATCTGCGCAGCGTCGAGCGCGCGGCCGTCGCGCTTGGTGCGGATGATCTCCTGGGCCAGCATCTCAGTAGCCGGCCTTCGTGGGCGCAGCGGTGGTGCCCGAGAGCACCGCTTCGATGTCGTTCAAGAGGCCACTGGCGCCGAAGCGGAAGCGATGCGGGGTAACCTGTTCGGGCCCCAGAAGTTGCGCAGCCAACTCCAGGTAGGGCGCCGCGTCCGCCACCGTGCGAATGCCGCCTGAGGCCTTGAAGCCGGCCGCATGCAGGCCGCTGGCCGCGATCTCCTTGAGCATCACCTCCGCAGCGGCCAGCGTGGCCGAGACCTTGCTCTTGCCCGTGCTGGTCTTGATGAAGTCGGCCCCGGCAACCAGCCCCAGGCGCGTGGCCTTGGCGATGAGCGCTGGCGTGGCCAGCTCGCCGGATTCGATGATGAGCTTGAGCGTCAGCGGCCGGCTGGCGTGGCGCACCTCGCCCAGGAACTCGGCCACCTCATTGCCCTGCCCGGCCTTGAGCGCCGCATAGGGCAGCACCACGTCGATCTCGTCACCCCCGGCGTCGATGATGGCCTGCACTTCGGCAAGCACGGGCTCCAGCGCCAGAGCACCGTGCGGGAAGTTCGCCACGGCCGCCACGCGGATCTGCGTCGGCAAGGCGGCTCGCGCCTGCGCCACAAAGCGCGGCCACACACAGACTGCCGCCACCGAGCCGTGCGGCGACTGGGCGCGGCGGCACAGGGCGTCGATGTCGGCCGGCGTGTCGGCGTCGTTGAGGCTGGTGAGGTCAAGGCAAGCCAACGCCTGCCGGGCAGCGTGCTGCAGGCTCATAGCGGGATGTCCGCCAGGCTGGCCACCAGGGCGGCCAGGAAGTCGGCCGCCTCCTCTGCCGACGCGGCCGCTTGCTTCAGCGTCAGCTCGTGCGTCAACGCCTCGGCCGACATGCCGGCCGCCATGTTCGTCATCAGGGCCAGGCCCATCACGCGCAGGCCGGCGTGGCGGGCCAGGATGGTCTCGGGCACCGTGCTCATGCCCACGGCGCTGGCGCCCCAGGCGGCAAACATGCGGATCTCGGCCGGCGTCTCGAACTGCGGGCCCAGAGCCCAGACGTAGACACCCTCGGGCAGGATGCGGCCCCGCGTGGCGGCCACGGCACGGGCGTGGGCGCGCAGCTCGGGGTCGTAGGCGCCGTTCATGTCCACAAAGCGGTGCATGCCCGTCTCGCCCACCAGCGGGCTGCGCTGCGGGGCGTTGATGTGGTCGTTGATCAGCATCAGGCTGCCGGGCGGCATCTCGTGGCGCAGCGAGCCCGAGGCATTGGTCTGGATCAGCGCCTTCACGCCCCAGCGCTTGAGCGTGCGGAGGGCGCCGGCCATGCCGGTGCAGTCGCCGCTCTCGTAGGTGTGCACGCGGCCACGCAGCATGATCACGCGCTGCGCGCCGATGGAGCCGACCACGACCTCACTGACGTGGCCCTCCACCTTGGGCTGCGGGAAGGCCGACAGCGCCGTGTAGGGCAAGTGCTGCGCGCCTTCCACGCGCGACACGGCGCCCGACCAACCGGAGCCCAGCACCACGGCCACGGCCGGGGCCTCACCAAACTGCGCCTGCAGCGCCTCCACGCTCGCGGCGATGGCCGCGTCAAGCAGCTGAGCGTTTGTCGTCATGTCGTCCTCAAGATGTCTTCAAGTGTTCGGGGCCGAAGCTGTGCGGCAGCAGCTCGGATAAATACCATTGCGCACGGATGCCGCCCGGGTCGCCCGCGATGACGAGCAGCTCCTCGGGCAACGCAAACTCGCGCAGCTTCTGCCGGCAGCCGCCGCAGGGTGTGATGACCTCGGGGCCAGGCCCCGTTACCAGCACCGCCCTCGCCTGCTTGCCACCGGCCATCACCATGGCCGTCAAGGCCGAGGCCTCGGCGCACCAGCCTTGCGGGTAGGCGGCATTCTCGATGTTGGCACCCTTGTGGATGCGGCCCTGCTCGTCCAGCACAGCGGCGCCGACGGCATAGCCCGAGTAGGGCGAGTGCGAGAAGCCACGCGCGGCGAGCGAGGCAGCCAGCAGTTGGGCCAGCAGGTCGTCGTTCAGCGTCATCAGCGTTCTTTCAAGTAAGGCCGCGCCAGCGCCTTGGGCGCCACCGCTTGGCCGATGAAGCCGGCCAGCAGGATCACGGTCAGCAGGTAGGGCAGTGCCTGGATCAACTGCACCGGCACCTCGCCGCCACCCAGGGCGCCCGGCAAGTGCACGCCCTGCAGCCGGATGGCCACGGCGTCCAGGAAGCCGAACAGCAAACAAGCCGCTAGCGTCGGCAGCGGCCGCCACTTGCCAAAGATCATGGCCGCCAGCGCGATATAGCCCCGGCCGGCGGTCATGTTGGGGGAGAAGGCAGCGTTCTGCGCGAGCGTGAGATACGCCCCCGCGAGGCCACAGAGCACGCCGTTCATCAGAAGCGCCTGGTAGCGCAGACCCGGCACCGAGACACCGGCGGCATCAACCATCGCCGGGTTCTCGCCCACGGCGCGCAGGCGCAGGCCCGGCCGTGTGTGCTCCAGGAAGAACCACACCGCCGCGACAAGCGCGAAGGCGAGGTA
>CALMQC010000569.1 GCA_937871895.1 uncultured Roseateles sp.
CTGCAAGACGCGCAAATGATCAAGCTGCCCATCCACGTGGACGTGCAGCACTGGAGCGACTGGCAGGCCTGCCTGGCGGCCAGCGTGGAGCGGCTCGATGCCCTGCAGCGCGAGGCCGAGGCGCTGCGCGGTGAAACGGCCCGCTACATCCGGCCCATCCTGCTGGTGCAGGTGGAGCGTACTGGCGCGGACACGTTGGACACGGGCTTCATCCACGCCGAGCACGCCAAGGCCTATCTGCTGCAACTGGGCTTCACGGAGCGGCAGATTGCCGTCAAGACCTCGGAGCAGAACGACCTGTCGGCGCCCGAGAACATCGACCTGCTGAGCCCGCTGTGCGAGGTGCGCGCCATCATCACCAAGCAGGCGCTGCAGGAGGGCTGGGACTGCCCCTTTGCCTACGTGCTGTGCGCGCTGGCCGCTGGGCGCAACCCGGGCGCGATGACACAGCTGGTGGGCCGCATCCTGCGCCAGCCGCAAGCCGCGTACACGGGGCGTGAGGCGCTGGATGCCTGCTATGTGTTGTGCCACGACGCTAAGACGGCCGAGGTGGTGAAGGCGATTCGCAGCTCGCTGGAAGGCGAAGGCATGGGTGACCTGGCCTTGCGCGTCAGTGGCGGTGGGAGCGACACGGCCGAGCGCAGCACGGTGCGCCAGCAGCGCCGAGAGGCCTTTCGGCGCCTGCGCATCTTTGTGCCTCGGGTGACGTGGGCTGAGCCCGGCAAGCCGAGGCGCGAACTGGCCTACGACAGCGATGTGCTCGACGGTCTGGATTGGTCGGCGGCGAACGTCGCTGGCTGGGTGGCCGGCTGGGCGCCCAACCCCGAGACGGCACTGGCCGAGCGCTTTGACGTGAGCCTCGACATCCTGCAGCGGCACGGCCTGAAGCAAGGGCCGCGCGCCCTGGATGCCGGTGCGGCCACGTTGGACCGTGGCCGCCTGGTGCGCGCGCTGCTCGACCTGATGCCTAATGCTTGGCTGTTGTGGGATTGGGTGAACGAATGGGTGGCTGCCTTGCGGGGACGCGGCTTGACGGAGGCGGAGTTGGCGGGCTCCAGCGCATCTCTCATCGAGCACTTGCGCCAGGCGCTGGAGGCCAGGCGCGACGAGTTGGCCGAGGGTCGCTTTGCAGCGCTGGTGGCGCAGGGGCGTATCGAGTTCGCTCTGCGCGCCGATGCGCAGGACTACGAGCTGCCGCAGGAAGCGGAGCTGGCGCTGGGCTCAGCCGCACCTCAGGCGCTGTTGAATGCGGCGGGGCTGCCGGCCCTGAAGTCGCTGCTGGAGCCGGCCCTCGTGACGGGCGACCTGAACGGCCTGGAGGCTGACTGCGCCGGCTACCTCGATGCCAAGGCCGCCGTGCACTGGTGGCACCGCAACGTGGCGCGCACGCAGTACGGCCTGCAGGGCTGGAAGCGGCACAAGGTCTACCCGGACTTTGTGTTCGGCCTCACGCAGCAGGGCAAGGGCCAGCGCCTGTTGCTGCTGGAGACCAAGGGTGCCCATCTGCAAGGCAACGAGGACACGGGCTACAAGGCCCGGCTCTTCGCGCGGCTGGAGGCGGCCTTTGCGGACGCGCGCTGGCAGAGCGTGGGTGAACTGGCCTTGGCCGACGCCGAAGACAAGACCCTGCTGAACTGCAAGCTGCTGATGGACTCCGCGTGGCAGGGCGGGCTGGAGCATTTGCTGGCGGCCGACTCAGCGGCCGCCTGACACATCCAGCATCGTCCCCACCGTGTAGCTGGCCGCATCGCTGAGCAGCCAGGCAATCGCCTCGGCAATTTCCTCGGCGCGGCCCATGCGGCCGATGGGGATGTCGCGGGTGCGCTGGGGCAGCAGGTCGGCCGTGTGGCTGTCGGCGTGGATCTCGGTGTCGATGATGCCGGGGCGCACGCCGTTGATGCGGATGCCTTCGCTGATCAGCTCGCGCCCGAGGCCGCGCGTCAGCACGTCCACGGCGCCCTTGCTGGCGGCGTAGTCCACATAGACGTTGGGCGAGCCGTACTCCGAGGCGCGGCTCGACAGATTGACGATGCAGCCTCCCGCGCCGCCCAGCCGCGTGCTCATGCGCCGTGCGGCGGCGTGGGTGCACAGCAGCAGGCCTTGCACATTGACGTCAAAGAGCCGCTGCCAGCGCTCGGGCGTGGTGTCCAGGAAGCGCGCGGCCGGCGCCACGATGCCGGCGTTGTTGACCAGGCCTGTGACGGTGCCCAGACCCTGGTCGATGGCCTCGAACATGCGGCCCACCTGGTCAGCGTCGGCGATGTCGGCCTGCAGGCACAGCGCCCGACGCCCCAGGGCGCGCACCTCGGCTGCCACCGCCTGCGCGGCGGCTTCGTCATGGCGGTAGTTGATGGCAATGTCATGGCCGGCCTGCGCCAGGCGCCGCGCCGTGGCCGCACCAATACCGCGCGAGCCACCAGTGATCAGGGTCAAGGGAATCGTCATGGCTTGATTGTCGAAGCGGTGGTGACGAAGGCATGATCGCCTCAATGAGCGCCCAGCCCTACTTTGACGCCGTCACTCTGGCGCAGGCGATGGCCATCTTCAACGCCTACTCGGTGGTGGTGTGGCTGGTGCTGGGCGAGCTGTTCCGCATCTCGCCCCAGGCCTGCCGGGCCATGGCCCTGGGTCATGCCTTGCGGCTGGTGACCGTGCTCGTGGGGCCGCTGCTGCTGGCGGCGCCCGTGTTGGGCAGCCTGGTCTTTGCGTGGCTCAGCATCGGCAGCACGCTGGCCCTGGTGATCGCCTGGCAGCGCATCCTGCAGGTGCGCAAGGGGCGGCGGCTGCCCTGGGCCGTCGCGGGCCTGGCGGCCGTGGTGGTGCTGGTCTCGGGCATCGTGGGCCGGGGCGATGTGGCGCGCCTGGCGGCCGGCCTCTGTCTGGTCATCCTGACGGCGGACGCCTGCGTCCAGCTGCGCCGGACGTTGTGGCGCCGGCTGCCGTTGGGGGTGTCGCTGGGCTTGGCGTTGCCTTTCGTGGGCTGGGCGGTCTATGGCCTGGTGCGGTCGGCGGCCTTCTACGTGCCGGCTTGGGGCGAGCACTTCATGCAGCAGGGGCAACCCACGGCGCTGACGATCGCCTTGTCGTGGCTGCTGCATGCCGGCGTGTCACTGAGCGTGCTGATCCTGCTGCTGTGGCGCCTGGTGTCGCGCGTGCAGACCCTGGTGCGGCTGGACGGCCTGACCGGCGCCTTGAGCCGCCGCGCGTTTGAGTCGGCCCTGCTGACGGCGCTGGCCTGGCTGCGGCGCGGCCGGCCCTTTGCGGTGGTGATGATCGACATTGACTTCTTCAAGCGCATCAACGACCAGCACGGCCATGCGGTGGGCGACGCGGCGCTCAAGCATTGCGTGCGCCTGTGGCGCAGCAGCCTGCGCGAGAGCGACCAACTTGCCCGCATCGGGGGCGAGGAATTCTGCGTGGTGCTGCCGGGGGCTGACCTGGCCTTGGCGGCCTCGATCGCCGAGCGCATGCGCAGCCGCCTGGCGCAGACGCCCTTGCGCTGGAAGGGGCTGAGCATCCCCATCACGGCCAGCTTTGGCGTCGCCCTGCCCGCCACCGGCGACGAAACGGGCGACGCCACGCTGGCGCGCGTCGATGCCGAGCTCTACCGCGCCAAGGCCGCCGGGCGCAACTGCGTGTGCGTGGCGGAGGAACCGGCGCAAGCGGCTGACGGGGGCGGCGCGCGCCCCGCCCTGCCGGAGGGCGCCGCATGATTGGCTCGCCCGAGACCCACTCGCTGCTGCTCGCGATCGTGATGATCTGCGTTGTGTCCAGCGTCATCTGGCTGTGCATGGCCACGGTGGCGCGCATCGCGCCGCAGGCGTCCTACTGTGTGGCGGCGGCCAACCTGGCACAGGCGGCATCCATCGCCTTGCTCAGCCTGAGTGGCCGGGCGCCGGACGCCTGGACCCAGTGGCCGAGCGACATGCTGGGCGTGACCAGCTTCGTGCTGCTGCACCACGGTGTGCAGCGCATGACGCGCGGCCCCGCCTCCTGGCCCTTGACGCTGGGGAGCCTGTTGACCGTGGGCCTGGCGCTGGCCTGGCTGCCGGGCGTGGCGCAGACGGCGCTGGCCCTGCTGGCCTCGGCTGGTTTTGCGCTGGCCGCCGCCGCCAGCCTGCGCAGCCGCCCGCTGACACGCAACGACGCCGAGCGCTATGCCTTCGTGCTCTGGGCGCCGCTGCTGCTGACCGGCCTGCTGCTGGCGCTGCGGGGCTTGGAGCTGGGCTTCTTCCCCGGCACGGTGGCGGCCGTGCGGGGGCTGCAGCTGCTGGACGACAGCTTTTTGTGGATCGTCATCGTCGTGGCCCTGCTGCAGAACACCTCGCTGGCCTTCCTGGTGCTGCTGCGCCTGGTGCTGCGCATCCAGCAGCTGCACGAGAGCGACGTACTCACCGGCGCCTTGAACCGTCGCGCCTTCGAGGCCGCGCTGGTGCGTGCCCACCACGACGCCCGGCGCGACGAGCCCTATGCCCTGGTCATGCTCGACATGGACCACTTCAAACGCCTGAACGACAACCTCGGCCATGCCGCCGGCGATGCGGCGCTGCGCCTCATGGTGCAGGCCGTGTCGCCCTGCCTGCGCGAGGTGGACCGCCTGGGCCGCTTGGGCGGCGAAGAGTTTGCCGTGCTGCTGCCGCGCACCAGCCTGGCCGGCGCCGCCCTGGTGGCCGACCGCATGCGCACCCTGCTGGCCGAGCGCGCCTTTGACTGGAAGGGCCAGGCCTGGCCGCTGAGCGCCAGCTTCGGCATTGCTGCGGTCGAGCCTGGCGACGCCAATGCCGAGGCCGTGCTGGCGCGGGCCGATGCGGGGCTCTACCTGGCCAAGGCCCAGGGCCGCAATATCGTGCAGTCCGTCTGACTAAGATTCGCGCCCATGCCTGCAGACCACAGCCCCGACATCGATCTCAGCCACCTGCAGGACCTGCTGGACGCCGTGCCCGCCCCGTGCGAGCCGCTCGACGTCAGCATGCTCGACGGCTACCTTTGCGGCGTGTTGCTGCAGCCCGAGGCCGTGCCCATTGCGCAATGGCTGCCACCGCTGCTGGACGCAGAAGGCCGTTTCCAGGGGCGGGCGGACGACGAACTCGTCGCCCTGCTGCGGCGGCGCCACCGCGAGCTGAACCTGGCCATCTCCGCGCGGCAGTGGTTCGACCCCTGGGTGTTCGAGCTGGACGGCGAGGTCGACGGCGAGCCCAACCCCAGCGACACCGTGCTGCCCTGGGTGGCGGGCTTTGCCCACGCCATGGAATGCCACCCCGCGCTGATGAACTTTCCTGAGAGCGCGCTGCTGGAGCCCTTGGCCGCGCTCTACATGCACCTGGACCCCGACGATCTCGAAGACGCCGACGACCTGCTCGAAGAGATCGAGTCCCTGGAGCCGCCGGCCGACCTGGACGAGGCGGTGGAGGGCCTGGTCAGCGCCGTGCTGATGCTGGCCGACGTGTCGCGTCCGCTCAAG
>CALMQC010000570.1 GCA_937871895.1 uncultured Roseateles sp.
TAGCAAAGCGGTTATGCCCCGGATTGCAAATCCGGTTAGTCCGGTTCGACTCCGGATCGCGCCTCCAAAAAATTGATCACTGCGGGATTAGCTCAGTTGGTAGAGCGATACCTTGCCAAGGTATAGGTCGAGAGTTCGAGCCTCTTATCCCGCTCCAATGCCCTACGGGAGGTCTGTTGATTCAGACCTCCCGTTTTGCATTTGGAGGCGCCTACTTGGCGCTCCTTGCGTGGCTTAGACTGCGCGCTCTGCCCCGATGGTGAAACTGGTAGACACAGCGGACTTGAGCAAATTTGAGCACCCTGCCGGGAAACCGCAGGCGTGAATCCCGTCAAACTCGGTGAAGCCCCTGGGCCCCTGGCCCGAGGTAATGCCGAGCCAAGCCCCGCAAGGGGAAGGTGTAGAGAGTGGACGGCGGGGGCCTACAGCGCGATGCGCCAGGGCCAAGGCGCACTCCAGACCCCGAACGCCATCAGTGCGGCGGCGAAAGCCGTAGTGGGCAAGAAAATCCGCCGCCACCCGAGAGGGGGCGTGCCGGTTCGATTCCGGCTCGGGGCACCAGTGACAGGCTGCGATCGGCAGTGGCGGCGCTCAGGTTTCGCCGAAATCGATCTGCACGTCGTCCATGTGCGCAGCAAGCAGCTTGCGCAACAGACGCGTCAGCTCCTGCTGTTCGGCCTCTTCCAGGCCGGAGAGCATCGAGGCGCTGTGACGGTCGATGCGCGCCCTGGCGGACCGCCACACCTGCTGGCCACTCTCGGTCAAGCGCAGCGTGTTGATTCGTCGATCGGCATCATGGTCGCCGCGCGTGACATAGCCCCGCGCGACCAGGTCCTGGATCAAGCCGGTCACCTGCGATTTGCGCATCAGCATGGCTTGGGCCAGCACGTTCTGGGACACGCCAGAGTTGGCCGAGATCAGGCCTAGCATCGTGATCTGGCCGGTCGCAAACCCGAGCTCGTCCACGTAGTCGCCCGACGACTGCAGGGCCACATTGCGCACCATGCGGCTCAGGTAGCCCAAGTTGTTCTCGAGCGCGCCGAGCTTGAGTCGGCGCTGCGGCGCAGCGTCCTTCACGGTCCGTCTAGTTGCCATCGTGGGTCTGTGGTGGCGCCTGGGGAAATCCCGGGTCAGCAAAACGCAATTTTGGCTTGAATCGGCCGCTTCGACGGTTCACAATTTAAACAGTTCAGTTTTGTAACCACTTTGGAGTGAGCGTGACCCCGAGCCAGAGTGCCCTGAGTGTCGAGAAGTTGGTGAAGCGGTACGGGCAGGCCCTGGTCCTGGATCATGTCAGCTTGCGCGTGGCCGAGCGCGAAGTCGTGGCCCTGATCGGCCCCTCGGGCTCCGGCAAGTCCACGCTGGTGCGCTGCATTCACCAGTTGGTGCCCATCGAAGGCGGTGCTGTCTACGTGCATGGTGAGCTGCAGGGATTTGAGCGCACCGACAGCGGCCTGCGGGCGTTGGGCCATCGCGCCATTGCCGCGCAGCGCCAACGCATCGGCATGGTGTTCCAGCAGTTCAACCTGTTCCCGCACATGAGCGTGCTGCGCAATGTGATGGAGGGGCCGGTGCAGGTGCTGGGCGAGAACCCTGAAACGGCGCGGGCCTATGCCGAGCAGCTGCTCGACCGCGTGGGCTTGCTCGCCAAGAAGAACGCCTACCCGCGCCAGCTGTCGGGCGGCCAGCAGCAGCGCGTGGCGATTGCGCGGGCCCTGGCCATGCGGCCCCAGGCCATGCTGTTCGACGAGCCCACCAGCGCGCTGGACCCTGAGCTGGTTGGTGAAGTGCTGGCCGTGGTGCGTGACCTCGCCAAGCAGGGCATGACCATGATCATCGTCACCCACGAGATCAACTTCGCCCGTGAGGTGGCGGACCGCATCGTCTTCATGGAAGCCGGCCGCATCGTCGAAGAGGGCCCGGCGCGCGAGACGCTTGCATCGCCCAAGACCGAGCGTCTGCGCACCTTCCTCTCGCGTGGGGAGCGCGCCTGATGTCGCACCCCGAATTCACCCCGCTCGCCGCCGCCTACGCCGACCGCCTGGCCCTGCTGCGCAGCGCCAAGGCCGCTGGCAGCCGCGTGGCGGGCTATGTCGGCAACACGGTGCCGGTGGAGCTGATCCGAGCCGCAGGCTGCGTGCCCCTGCGCATCGCGCCTTTGCCTTTGCCCACCACGGTGGCCGATGTCTACATCGAGCCCATCGCCGACCCGGACGTGCGCTGGATCTTCGAGCTCTACTGCACCGGTGCGTTGGATGCGCTTGACCTGCTGATCATCCCGCGCTCCACGGAGTCTCAACACAAGCTCTTCCTGTCGATCCGCGAGGCCCTGCGCACCGGCGTCGTCAGCGCCGGCCCTGAGCTCTGGCTGTACGACATCCCGCATACCCAGCGCGCCAGCAGCGCCGCCTATGGCCTGGACCGCACCCGCGCGCTGGCGGATCGCCTGGGCGCCCTGGCCGGTCAGCCGGTGCTTGAGGCCCGCCTGCAGCAAGCCATTGCCGAAGGCAACCAGCGCCGCCAGTTGCTGGCCCAGCTGCAGGCCTTGCGCTGGACCCAGCCCTGCTCCGGCGCCGAGGCCCTGGTGGCCAGCAGCGCCTGGCGCTTCATGCATCCCGCCGAGGCAGAGCCCGCCTTGCATCAGTGGTTGCACACGGGCGGCCCGCAGCGCTTGGCCGCAGGGCCGGGCCTGCTGGTGCGCGGTGTGCCGCTGGAGCATGCGGCCTTGCACCGCTTGGTCGAGCAACTTGGTGCGCGCATCGTGGCCGAGGACGACGACTGGGGTGCACGTGCCGGCGAGCCCTTGATCAGCACCGCGCTGCCGCCGCTGCAGGCCGTCTTTGAGCACTACTGGCGCGATGTGCCTTGCGTGCGCATCCAGCCGCCGGACGACCGCTGGTTCCATGCCGCCTTGCAGCAGCCCGCTGTCCAGGGCGTGATCTTCCATCTGCCTGAGCCGGACGACATCTACGGCTGGTCCTACCCACCCGATGCCGCCGTCGTGACCCGTGCCGGCCTGCCGCACCTCGTCATTCGCCACGACGTGCGTGACGAGAGCCGCCTCGGCGCGATCCAGCGCGAGCTGCAGTCCTTCATCGAGTCGCTGCAGGCCAAGGCGCCTGCCGCGCACAGCCCGACATGACTTCCCATTCCAACGACAAGCAACTCGCCTGCACCCTGGCAGCCGGCGAGAAGCAGAAGACCTGGTTCGCCGGCCTGCGCCGCGAGGTCTTCGAGGGCGGCCAGCCCTATGCCATCGTCAACGCCGACACCCCGCACGATCTCTTCCACGTGCTGGGCGTACCCGTCGTCACCAACCAATGGTGGGCGGCGGTCGTGGCGGCCAAGCGGCTCTCGGAGGAGTACCTGGATGCGATGAACGCCCAGGGCTACAACGAGAACCTTTGCAAGTACTGCAGCATCGGTCTCGCCACCAGCAAGGTCGATCTCGGCGAGCGCGCCCCCTGGGGCGGCCTGCCCAAGCCCGCGCTGCTGTGCGCGCGCCTCACCTGCGACTGCTCGCAGCGCATCTTCCAGCAGTGGGCCGACCAGACCGGCGCGCCCTTCTTCCCGCTCGAAGCGCCCGGCACCTCGGTGCTGCCCGCCAACTGGTGGGAGCTCTCGCGCGACCGCTGGGAAGAGCTCTGCGAGCCCCGCCGTCTCGACTTCGCGGTGGACGAGCTGAAGCAGCTCATCACCGTGCTCGAAGGCATTGGGGGCAGGCGCTTCGACGCTGATGAGCTGCGTGTCTTCCTGCAGCGCGTCAACGAGCAGGAAGAGCAGTTCGAGGTCGTGCGCCAGCTCATCGCCACGGCGCCCAAGTGCCCTGTGCGCGTCACCGAGCAGATCACCAATGTCATGTCCACGCAGTGGCACCGTGGCAGTGAGTGGGCCTTGAGCCATGCGCGCCGCTTCCGCGAGGAAGTGCAGGCGCGTGTCGATGCTGGCATCGCTGTCTGCCCCACTGAGCGCAAGCGCCTGATGTGGATCGGCGCCGGCCTCTGGCACAACACCGCCTTCTACAACGCCTTCGAGGAGAGCCACGGCGCCGTCTTCGTCTGGAGCATGTACCTGCCCTTCGGGCCGGATTGGTACATCCGCTACGGCCTGGACGACCCGCTGCGTGCGCTCGCGAGCCGCGCCGTCACGATGAACGAGGTGCTGCACAACCCGCCCTATGCGCCTTCGTGGATCGTGCGTGAGGCCCAAGCCAACCGCATCGACGGGGCCGTGATCCTGATGCCCAAGGGCAGCCGCCCCTCGGCCAGCGGCAAGCGCTTCATCGCCGCCGCGCTGGAGAAAGCCGGCATCCCCACCATGATGGTCGAGTCCGACATGGTCGATGGCCGTGGCTGGAACGCCGAGGCCGTGCACGCGGACATGGTCCGCTTCATCGAGGAGCGCCTGTGAATCGCGCGCTGGACATCCTGATGGTCGGGGACATCATCCTCGACGAGCCCAACCCTGGCCCGCTGTTCGACCCCAGCCGCGCCACGCTCACCGCCGCTGACCTCGTGATCGGCCACGTCGAGGTGCCTCACACCCGGCGCGGCTCCGAGCAAAGCACCGACATCCCGGCCCCGCCCGCTGACCCAGACAACCTCTCGGCGCTGCCCGAAGCCGGCTTCCATGTCGCCACGCTCGCCGGCAACCACATCGCAGACGTGGGGCCCAACGGCATCGAGGACACCGTCGCCACGCTGCGCGCGCTGGGCCTGCAGTGCACCGGCGCGGCCAGCA
This sequence comes from uncultured Roseateles sp., assembly GCA_937871895.1. GTDB lineage: Bacteria > Pseudomonadota > Gammaproteobacteria > Burkholderiales > Burkholderiaceae_C > Pelomonas. The sequence goes on from CALMQC010000570.1 coordinate 4,741, forward strand.
ACATCACCGCAGCCCGCGCGCCCGTCATCGTCGAGCGCGCCGGCAAACGCTTCGGCGTGCTCAGCTACAACTGCGTGGGCCCGCGTGAGTCCTGGGCCACCTCGCGCAAGGCCGGCTGTGCCTACGTCAAGGTGCTCACGCACTACGAGCTGGACTACGCCGCCCCCGGCGGCCCACCCAATGTCTACACCTTCGCGGCGCCCGACAGCCTGGAGGCCATGCAGGACGACATCACCGCGCTGCGTGCCAAGGTGGACGTGGTGCTCGTCGCGCTGCACAAGGGCATGGGCCATGTGCCCGCCAAGATCGAGATGTACGAGCGCAGCGTCAGCCGCGCCGCCATTGATGCGGGTGCGGACGTCGTCATCGGGCACCACGCCCACATCCTGCGTGGCGTCGAGCTCTACCGGGGCAAGCCCATCTACCACGGCCTCGGCAACTTCGTCTGCGTCACGCGGGCGCTCTCGGTGTCGGACAACGACAGCCCCGAGCGTCTGGCCTGGGCCAAGA
>CALMQC010000571.1 GCA_937871895.1 uncultured Roseateles sp.
ATGCCGGCGACATGATTGGCGAGATCGCCCTGGCCATCGAGATGGGCGCCGACGCGGTGGACATCGGCAAGACCATCCACCCGCACCCGACGCTGGGCGAAAGCATCGGCATGGCGGCGGAAGTGGCGCACGGCTCCTGCACGGACGTGCCGCCGGTCAAGAAGCGCTGAAGCTCGTCAGCCAAACGCAGCGGGGCCCTCGGGCCCCGTTTTCATTGGTCGGCCCTTTTCGCGCCTGCATCGACGTCTGACCCCTGGTGGTTTGAGCCCGCCAAGCCTCAAGCAGAATGCGGCCCACTTGACCGTGTCCATCACCGGTCAGCCCATCAGCACGAGGCGCTAGAAATGCAATCCAGCAGAAGAAAGTTTGTTTTCGGGTCCAGTGTGGCGGCCGCGTTTGCGGGCCAACTGAAGTACATGGCCTTCGCCAACGCCGCCGAGAAGACAGGGTTGAAGGACGCCTACAAGGATCGGTTCTTGATCGGCGCCGCCATCAACACCGCCATCGCGAGCGGCAGGCACCCGGACATCACCGAGATCATCAAGCGCGATTTCGGCTCAGTCACGCCCGAGAACAGCATGAAGTGGGGCTCGGTGCGAACGCCTGTCGGCGGCTGGAAGTGGGAAGAGGCCGACCACTTCATGAACTTCGCGACCCAGCACCAACTGCATGCCGTCGGCCACACGCTCGCCTGGCATGGGCAGACGCCCAATTCGGTGTTCAAGGATGCGAAAGGCAACTACATCCAGCCCGCCGAGTTGGCCAAGAAGATGGAGGAGCACATCACCACCATCGTCGGGCGCTACAAGGGCAAGCTGCACGCCTGGGACGCCGTCAATGAAGCCATTGGCGACGACAACCAGATGCGCAAGAGCCACTACTTCAACATCCTGGGCGAGGCCTTCATCGACAAGGCTTTCCATCTCGCGCACGAGGTCGATCCCAAAGCGCACCTCATGTACAACGACTACAACATCGAGCGCGCCGGCAAGCGCGAGGCCTGTGTCGCACTGCTGCAGCGCCTACAACAGCGTGGCGTGCCGGTGCACGGCGTGGGCATCCAGGCGCACGTTGCCGTCGATGGGCCCAGCGTGGCGGAGATCGAAGCCAGCATCCTGGCCTTCTCGGCCTTGGGCTTGCGTGTGCACTTCACCGAGCTCGATGTCGATGTGCTGCCTCAGGTCTGGAACCTGCCCGTCGCCGAAATCTCCACGCGCTTTGAGTACAAGCCCGAGCGCGACCCGTTCAAAGCCGGCCTGACCCAAGAGATGAGCGACAAGCTCAGCAGCCGCTATGAAGAGCTGTTCAAGCTCTTCATCAAGCACAAGGACAAGATTGATCGGGTGACGCTCTGGGGTGTCAGCGACGACGCCAGCTGGCTGAACGACTTCCCGATCCGGGGTCGCACGGCCTACCCCCTGCTGTTTGACCGCAGCCACCAGCCCAAGGACGCGTACCGCAGGCTGCTGGCGCTGTAGAGCCGCCGGCTCAGCGAGCGGTCGGCGGAACGGCCACGATCTTGGCCGCCACGTCGCGCGTCGCGTTGGGGCCGCCCACAGGGAAGGGCGGTGCGGCCAAGTGGCCTGAGGCGTCGGCGGTCAGCGTGATCGGCCGATGCCACCGACCCGTCTCGGGCTCGAACCAGGTCCACCCATAGCGGGTGCCGGGCTGGAAGTTCGCGAGTTTGGGCTGCGTGGCGCGGGCCTCGAAGTAAGCGAGCGCGAAGTCTCGCGCTGGCGTGCGGGCGAGGAAGGACCAACCGTCGAGCCCGTCCGCAAGCGCACCTGGAATGCTGCGGGGCTGCAGGTCTTGCGGCACGGGCACGAGGTCCTGGTAGCGGGCTCCTGCCGACAGCACGAAGTCGCGCAGGTGCTGCATCTGGGCTCCGGACGTGTACTTGAGCGCCGTCCAGATGTAGGGCCGCCAGCCGGCCGCTTCGCCGGTCGTCGTCAGGTCGTAGGCGGCGGTGCCGTGCACGTGGCCGGCTAGCGCGCCCGACAGCACCGAGCCGTACATCATGGCCCGCGCAAAGTAGTTGTCGCGCGGCGAGTTCTCGTCGGGCGTCTCGCCACCGGGGCGGTTGATGCTGTGATTCCAGCCCGTGTAGTAGGGCTCCAGGTTGGCGGCCGGCATCGCGGGCTGCAGGTGGAATAGCTCTTCGATGGACGCGTAGATGGCGTGGTTGCGCGGGTTGTTGCCCACGGTGTGCATGGTCAGCCACGGCGCCTGCTCGGCATGGCCAAAGGCCTTGTAGGTGGAGCTGTCGATCAGCGTCGTGTAGGGCTGGCCGAAGGGCAGGCCGCCAAACGTGCGGTGGTGATGCGTGAGCGCGGCGTTGAACTCATCCGCCGT
>CALMQC010000572.1 GCA_937871895.1 uncultured Roseateles sp.
CCCCTTTCCCGGGCCGCCGACAAAACGGCCGCAGCCAGCGGGTGCTCGCTGCCGCGTTGCAGCGCCGCAGCCACGCTGAGGGCGGCGTCTCTTGTTTGGCCCAGCGCGGGGGCCAGCGCCTGCAACTGCGGGTGGCCCTCGGTCAGCGTGCCGGTTTTGTCGAAGGCGACGACGCGCACCTTGGGTGCCACATCAAGGACGTCCGGGTCGCGAATCAGGATGCCGCGCCGTGCGGCCGCACCCAGGCCCACCATGATGGCGGCCGGCGTCGCGAGCCCCAACGCGCAGGGGCAGGCGATGACGAGCACCGACACCGCATGCACCACGGCCGCCGCCCAGTCGCCCCGCGCCAGGCCCCAGCCAAGCAGCGTCAGCACCGCGATGACGACCACCACGGGCACAAACACCGCACTGATCTGGTCCACGCGCTTTTGCACCGCCGGCTTGCGGCCTTGGGCCGACTGCACGAGGGCCACGATGCGCGACAGCGTGGACGCCGCGCCCACCGCGCCGGTCTTCACCACCAGCAGCCCGCTGCCATTGACCGAGCCGCCGATCACGCGGCTGCCCGCATGCTTGGCCTGGGGCAGGCTCTCGCCGGTCAGCAAGGCTTCGTCGGTCTCGCTGTCCCCGGCCTCCACCACGCCATCCACCGCGATGCGCTCGCCGGGCCGCACCACCACCAGATCACCCGGCCGCACTTGCTCCAGCGGCAGCTCGACTTCCTCGTCCCCCCGCCGCACCCGCGCCGTCGCGGGCTTGAGCGCCTGCAGCGCGCGGATGGCCTCGCCCGTCTGCCGCTTGGCACGCGCCTCCAGCCACTTGCCAAGCAGGATCAGCGTGATCACCACCGCCGCTGACTCGAAATAGAGGTGGTGGCCGCCGTGCCCTTGCGCCCACAACCACAGGCTCAGCCCGTAGGCCGCCGAGGTGCCCAGCGCCACCAGCACGTCCATGTTGGCGCCGCCGGCCCGCAGGGCGGCCCACGCGCCCTTGTAGAAGCGCGCCCCGGCAACAAGCTGCACGGGGGTGGCCAGCAGCCATTGCCACAGCGCGGGCAGCTCGACATTCACGCCGAAGGGCATCACCAGCATCGGCGCAAGCAGCGGCAGGCTGAGCACGATGCTGAGCCAAAGTTCCCAAGGCGCCCGCATCGCCTCCGCCGTCTCGGTCGCCGTGGGCGGTTTGTCCTGCCCGACCGAGAAGCCCGCCCGATGCACCGCCGCCGCCACCTCACCCGCCAGGTCCCCCATCTGGCTGCCCGGCGACAGCGCCACCGAGGCCCGCTCGGTCGCAAAGTTCACGGCCGCCTCGGCCACGCCGGGCACCTTGGAAAGCACCTTCTCCAGCCGCGTGGCGCAGGCGGCGCAGGTCATGCCTTCGATGGGGAGGTCGAGGGTGGGGGTGTCAGAGCTCATGGCGCTACCTTACCCAGCTTGGTTCGGCTCTGATTTGGCCGCGATCAATTCCCCACGCCTGGGGTTATTGTTCTTGCGCAAGGCCCGCACTCATCGCGCGTGGCAGGCTTGGACTTTTGAGGAGCCCCCATGCCCACCCCCCACACCTTCACCCTCCCCGACATGAGCTGCGGCGGCTGCGTGCAGAGCATCACGCGCGCGGCGCAGTCGCTAGACCCTGCCGCGACCGTGCAGGCCGACTTGCCGCAGCACCAGGTGACCGTGACCTCCAACCAATCGCGTGAAGCACTGGCGCGGGCGATTGCGGATGCGGGGTTCGACGAAGCACCGGCCGCGTGAAGGCACCGGCGCGGCACGCTCAGCGGGTCGCCACACTCAAGGCCGCCTGCGCGCCCGCCAGCCCCTTGCCATAGGCCTCGATCACCACGTCCCACTGCCGGCTGCGCTCAGCATCGATGACGCGGCGTGACGGGTCGGCGTCGTACCAGGCGACGGACTGCCGAATGCCGTCGGCAAAGCGCACGGTGGCGCAGTAGTCGGGCACGTAGCGCTTGATCTTGCTGTTGTCGAGCACGACCGAGCTGCTCTTGTCGCCGTGCAGGCCGCCGGTCTCCTCGGGCCAGCAGGCGGCGAGGAAGTCGCTGGCAATGTGGACGAACTTGGGCTCGCGCACGCCGGCGGCGTCGGCCAGTTGCTCAAAGATCTGGTTCCAGCACAGCACTTCGTCGCTGGTGATGTGGAAGGCCTGGCCCAGCGCCTGGCGGTGGCCGAGTAGGCCGACCAGGCCCTTGGCGAAGTCGCTGCTGTGCGTCATGGTCCAGAGCGAACTGCCGTCGCCCGGGATGATGACGGGCGCGCCGCGCCGCAGGCGGTCGATGACGGTGTAAGGCGCGTGGTGGGTGGTGAAGGCCAGCGGCACGACCCACTCGCAGTAGGTGTAGGACGGGCGAATGATGGTGACGGGCAGGTCGCCGGCGCGCCAGGCGTCCATCAAGAGCTGCTCGCAGGCGATCTTGTCGCGCGAGTAGCTCCAGTAGGGGTTATTCAGCGGCGTGGACTCGGTGATCAGGTAGTGGGCCACCGGGCGCGCATAGGCGCTGGCCGAGCTGATGAAGATGAACTGGTCGCAGCGGCCCTTGAAGAGCGCAATGCGCTGCTGCATCTGCTCGGGCGTGAAGGCGATGAAGTCCACCACCACGTCCCAGCGCCGCGTGCCGATGGCGGCAGCGGCGGCGGCCGGGTCGTTGATGTCGGCCGTGAGGTGCTCGACGCCCTCCACGGTCGCCACGCGCTGCCCGCGGTTGAGGTGCGTGACCTTGAAGCCGCGCGCCAGCGCGAGCCGGGTGCTGGCCGAGCTGAGGATGCCCGTGCCGCCGATGAAGAGAAGTTTCATGGTGTGGGTGTGGTTTCGGTGTGGCCGGCCAGCTTAGGGCATTGCGGGAGAGCCAGTGCAGACGCGGGGTGATGGCTCCTTTGGGCGATGCCGCAGAGCCGCTCAAAACCTACCGTGACGGCTCCTCAACCACCCCTGGAGCAAGAAGATGTTTCATCGATTCATGAGCCCTCGTCCCGTCTGGCGCCGCTGGGCGCTGGCCGCGTTGGCAGCCACCAGCACGGCGAGCCACGCCGAGCTGCAAATGAGCTGGGACATGCGCAGCTGGAGCCTGGAGGCCACCCCCAGCGAGACGCTGCAGCTGCACGCCCACATCCACAACTCGCCCATGTCCACCGAACACCTGCTCGGCAGCCGTTTCGTGGCGGCGTATGGCGAGGGACTTGAAGGCCTGTATGACTTCGCCCCCGCGACCCCGAGCCTCGTCGAGCAGTTTGCGCAGCTGGACCTGGCGCCGGGCGAGTCCATGGACTTCCTCTTCGGCCTCTTGGTGCCCATCAACGGCCACGTCGAGCCGGGCGTGTATGGCGGCGGTGGCTACTCCTTGAACTTCCGGGACGCCCAGGGCGCCGAGGTCTCGTGGCAGCCGGAGGCCAGCCTGTTGGTGCGTGTGGTGGACCGCGCCACGCCGGATGACCCGCAGCACGTGCCCGAGCCCGCCACAGCCGCCCTCGCTGCACTCGGCCTCGCGGCGGCTGGCTGCGGGCGGCGCCAGCGCAAGGCCCAGGCCAGAGCTTGATACCGGCCTGACGCCACGAAACAAAGCCCGCTGAGAGCGGGCTTTTTTGAGGGTCAGTCCGCAAGCGCAAGCCTGCGGGATTTCGGCCCTCAAAGGCGCTCGAAGCGCCAGCGCAGGTTAACCTCGATCTGCCCGCCCGGCACGGGCTGCGCGAAGCGGTCAGTGCCACTGCTGTCGTTGAGGTTCAGCAGACGATCGTTCAGCCACTTCTCGGCCTCGCGCCATTCGATCTGTTGGGCGCCTTCGTGGTTGACGGGCGCCCGCCCGCGCACCTCGCGGCGGAAGCTGCCCAGGCCGCTGCGCGGCACGGCGCCAAGATAGGTCCAGAGCCGGTGGTTGCGGGTGTCGAGCAGGGCCTGGGCGCTGGCGCAATCGTGGAGCGGGCGCAGGCTCTCGTTGGCGCGCGTGGTCTCGCTGAACGGCACCTGGCCTTGCACGTCGCCAAAGCTGCCTTCCAAGCGCGCGTCGATCTGCACCTGCACCTCCAGGCGGCAGGGCTGCACGGGCGAGAACACCAGATAGGGCATGTCGGCGTCAGCCCCGATCACCGGGGCCGTGGGACGCGGCGCGGCCGGGGCCGTGAGCTTGAGACCCTCTCGCGCCATGCAGGCGCTGTCTTGCCCGCAGCGCTGCTGCAGCAGAGCGGCCTGCTGTTGCCACACCGCCAGCTGCTCGGCCGAGAAGCCCAGCCCTGCCCGGGCTTGCGCACGCTGCGCTTGGGCCAGTGCGGCGTCGTTGCTGTGCGCGTCGAACGGGTTGGCCGTGGTGCGCTCGCCGCCGTTGCTGAACACGAGCGCCACGCGCCAGCGCTGCCGGCGTTGTTCCAGTCCGGACTCAGCGCCATTGCTCACGCGGCCCTGCCGCGTCATGTCGACTTCAAGCACCAGGCGCCGCTGCTGGGCGGGTGGGTCGCCGATGGCCTGTGCTGCCTGCGCGGGCAGTGAGGTCAGGCTGGCAAAGGCGGCCAGCGCCAGCAGGCTCACCAGGAGATAGGCGCTGCGCGACAGCGCCCAGATGGGGACGTTCATGGGGATGTTCATGATGAACTCCGGTTGAGCAAGAAGGGTGGGCTCTCAGAGCCAGTGGCGCATCAGCACCAGGTCGTGGTCGCTGCCATTGGCCTCGCCGGCCTGGATGACGCGCACCGTGGGCACGCGGCTGTCGGGCTGCAGCACCAGGGCGCGGCCCTGGTCGTTCTTGCCATTGGCCGCGACGGCCGTGCGCTTCACGCCGTGCTCGCCAAAGCTGTGGTCAAGCGCGCCATTGGCGAGCAGGCGCACGAGGGCGGTGTCGCCGCTGGAGCTGTTGCCGCTGTAGACCCAGCCACTGATCAGCAGCTTGCCGTCCTCCTGCTGGACCAGGGCCGTGGCTTCGTCCCAGTTGGTGCTGCTGAGGGCCACGATGCGCTTGCCCGGCAGGTCGAAGTCGGTCAGGCCAAAGCTCGCGTCCAGCGCGCCATCGGGCAGCAGGCGCACGACGGCCATGTCGTGGTCGGCGTGGCCGGCGATGGCGATCTTGTTGTCGGTCGTGATGACGACGCTGCGCGCGGCGCCGATCACGCCGCCAAACACCGTCTTGACCACGCCGCCGGTGTCGAAGCTGGCGTCGGGCTGGCCGGTGGCCGTGTAGCGCACCACGCGGAAGTCGCCCTCGCCGCCCACGGCCACGATGCGCGTGCTGCCGCCCACCGTCTGCAGGGCCAGGCCGTAGATGGCCTCGCGGGCACCAAACTCGCCAATCGGCGTCAGCACCTTGCCGCCCTGGCCGAAGCTGGCGTCCAGCGAGCCATCGGCGTTGTAGCGAGCGAGCGCGAAGTCGCCGCCGGTGGTGGCCTGCACGCTCTCGCCGCCGACGAGGATCTTGCCGTCGGGCTGCACGAGCACCGCATAGGCCTTGTCGGACTGCGGCCCGAAGGCGGTGACGACGCGCCCGCCGGTGCCGAAGCTGGCGTCCAGGCTGCCGTCGGCGTTGTAGCGCGCGAGGGCGAAGTCATAGCCCGTCGCACCCTGGTCGCTGGCGCCCGCCACCAGGATCTTGCCGTCGGCCTGCACGGCCACGGCCTGCGCCTCGTCGCTGGCCGCGCCGTTGTTGAAGCCGGTGTAGACCTTGCCGCCGGTGCCAAAGCTGGCGTCCAGCCCGCCGTCACGCAGGGTGCGCAGCAGGAAGAACTCGGTGCCCGAGGCGGCCGTCGGCACGGCAAAGCCGGTGACCAGCACCTTGCCATCGCTCTGCACGGCCACCCCTCGCACGCTGTCGTCGGTCAGGCCGACCGGGATGACGTTGATGCCGCCGCCAAAGCTGGTGTCCACGTCGCCCGGCTTGCCTCGCACGGTGGCGGTCATGGTCTGCGTGGCGGACAGCGTGCCGGCCGTGCCCTTGACGGTGACGGTGGTGGGCAGGCTGTGCGGCGCCGTTGGCGCGGCCTGCAGCTTCAGCGCCGCGCTGGCGGCCCCAGCCGGGACGCTCACGGCCCCGGCCGATACGCCTCCGGGCAGCTCCTGAGCGGCCAGTTGCACGGCCTCGGCAAAGCCATTGGCCCGCTCCACGTTGACGGTGACGGTGGCCTCATCGCCCTGCCAGACGATGGCCTT
>CALMQC010000573.1 GCA_937871895.1 uncultured Roseateles sp.
CGTGGGTGAGGCCGAGGGCCGCATCGACCGCCTGGTGCAGCGCCGTGCCACTGCCACCGAGCCGCCCACCTGGTGGGTGCTCGACTACAAGCTCGGCCGCACGCCCGAGGCCGTCGAGGCCTACCACGCGCAGCTGCGCGGCTACGTGGCGGCGGTGCAGGCGCTGCAGCCGGGCGAGTCCGTTCGTGCAGCGTTGATCAGCGGTGAGGGGCGAGTAGTGCCCGTCGCATAGAATGCGCGGCTTCGGGGCGTAGCGCAGCCTGGTAGCGCATCTGCTTTGGGAGCAGAGGGTCGCGAGTTCGAATCCCGCCGCCCCGACCATTCTTCATACGGCCTGCCGGTTTCTCCGGCGGGCCGTTTTCTTTTCAGCCGGTCGCGACGAAGCTGGGGTCCAGGTCGTCGCAACTTGTGGCACCCACCAGGGCCAGGTCGCGGTGCAGCTCGGCGGCCAGTAGCTCAATGGCCTGCGCCACCCCAGCCTGCCCGCCCAGCGCCGCCGCGTAGTTGAAGGGCCGGCCCAGCAGCACGGCGTCCGCCCCCAGGGCCAGGGCCTTGACCACATCCGTGCCTCGGCGCACGCCGCTGTCGAGCAGCAGCGGCATCTCGGGCACCGCCTTGCGGATGGCGGGCAGCGCCAGGATGGGCGGCAGCGCACCATCCAGCTGCCGGCCGCCGTGGTTGGAGACGATCAATGCGTCCACCCCATGCTCCTGCGCCAGGCGTGCGTCCTGCGGGCTGAGGATGCCCTTGAGGATCAACGAGCCCGGCCAGCGCGCGCGGAGGGCGGCGAGGTGGGTCCAGTTGAGGTGATCGCGGTTGATGAAATCACGCTCGACATGGCGCGAGAACACCGGTGCGTTGCGCGTGGCCAGCAGGTTCTCGAAGTGCGGCATGCCGCGCTGCACCAGCGTGCGCAGCAGGGTGCCAAAGAGCCAGCGCGGGCGGCGCAGGCCATCGAGCGCCAACTCCAGGCTCGGCTTGAGCGGGATGCTGAAACCGGCCCGCGTCAGGTTCTCGCGGTTGGCCGGCACGGGCAGGTCCACGGTGACGACGAGGTGCCGGAAGCCCGCGCGCGCCACACGGTCCAGCAAGGCCTCGATGCGCTCGGGCTGACCCGGCAGGTAGGCCTGGAACCAGCTGTTCGGCGCTATTGCAAACACCTCCTCCATCGGCACCAGCGACGAGCCGCTGAGAATGAAGGGCACGCCCGCCGCCTGGGCGGCTCGCGCCATGGCAAGGTCAGCCTCAAAGCCCGAGAGCGCCGCCAAGCCCATCGGCGCGATGCCAAAGGGCTGCGCAAAGCGCTGGCCCAGCAGCGTCACGGCGGCCGAGCGCTGCGACACGTCGCGCAGCATGCGCGGCACCAGGTGCAGGCGCTCAAACGCCGCGCGGTTGGCGCGCAGCGAGACGCCGTCCTCCACGCCGCCGCTCACATAGGCCCAGATGGGCCTTGGCAGCTGCGCCTCGGCATGAGCATCGAGGTCGAGCAGGTTGAGGACGGTGTCGGGCAGTGCAGCCATGGCCGCAAGATTCTGCGGCAGACCGCGACTGGCGCGCCGGATAATCCGCCGCCTGCACTGCCCGTAGCTCAACTGGATAGAGCAGCTGCCTTCTAAGCAGCAGGTCGGGGGTTCGAGTCCCTCCGGGCAGGCCAGTCCAATCCAGGCTTACAACGCCTTGCCGTCAAAGTGCTGTACGGGCACGCTGCCGAGGTCCAGACCCTCCACGCAGCGCAGGTTGACGGCGGCCACGGGCTCGCCCTTGGGACTGAGGGCTTCGCCAAACGGGTGGATGCCACAGCGCGCGCAGAAGCGGTGCCGGATGCGGTGGCTGTTGAAGCTGTAGCTGCTGAGGTCGGACTCGGGCGTGAGCAGCTTCAGGCGTTCACGTGGGACGAACCACAGCAAGGAGCCCTTGCGCGAGCAGATGGAGCAGTTGCAGGCGAGGCCGCTGTCGATGTCGCCATCGACCTCGAACCTCACTTGGCCGCAATGGCAGCTGCCGAGGTAGTGGGGCATGAGTCTCTCCGGCGCTCAGGCGGTGGCTTGGAGGCGGGCGGTGTAGCGCTCGCGCAGGGCTTGCCAGGTGGGCCAGAACGTGGGTGGGGTCTGGCCGTTGATGCGATCCCGCAGCAGGTCGAGGTGGGCATGCCAGCCGGGGCCCACCATCAGCACGCGGGCCGGGTCAGCGAGGCGCTCGTGGGTGAGGGAGAGCAGCACGTGTTCGCCCTGGGGTTTGAGCTCGAAGCGCACGGCGCCGGTGTTGGACCAGGTGAAGGCGAGGCGCTTGGGCGGCTCGAACTCCAGCACGGTGCACTGCATGCGGAACTCTTCGCTGAAGCCGGGCGGCCGCTCGCCGGGCGGGTCGGTCAGCTCGTCGTTGCGCCAGACGAGTTCGAACTCTTGGTCCAGACCGGCGAGCGAGTCGCCGCCGCCCAGCCATTGGCGGCGCAGGTCGGGCTCGACCAGGTAGCGCCAGACGCGTTCGATGGGGCCGGGCAGCACGCGCTGCATGTGCAGGGTGAGGTCGGCATCGACGTGGCCGAGGTCGGTTTCAAAGTGGCGGGTGTTCATCGGGTCTTGCCTTTGCGTGGGGTGGGGTGAGGGGTGGTGTCGTTCATCAGCAGCGCTTCGAGCACGTCCAGGCGCTGCGCCCAGAAGCGCTGGTAGCTCGTGAGCCAGGCATGCGCATCGGCCAGTGGCTCAGGCCGTAGCCGACACAAGTGCGTGCGGCCACGCACCTCGCGCTGCACGAGGCCGGCGCTCTCCAGCGCCTTGATGTGCTTGGAGGCGGCGGCGAGCGACATGTCGAAGGGCTCGGCCAACTGGCTCACGGTCTGTTCGGTCTGCTCAGCCAGCCGCGCCAGCATCTGCCGGCGGGTGGCGTCGCCCAGGGCGTGGAAGACGGCGTCGAGCTGCGGGGGAGGGATATGTTCAACCATGAGGTTGAATGTAGGGCGGTGAAGCGCTACTGTCAACCATTTGGTTGAATGAATTGGATCGGCTCAGCCGAGCCGGTGCAGCAAGGCCTGGGCCTCGGCGTCCAGCGGCGTGCTGGCGGATTGCAGTTCGCGCAGCAGCAGCCCCCGAATGGCGGCGGCACGGGGCTCGACGGGGCCGAGGAAGCGGGCCTGGCCGGTGCTGGCGATCAAGAGCGTGGGGAAAGTCTCGACGTCGTAGTCGCCCAGGGCATCGGCTTCGTCCTCGATGTCGACCCAGCGCAGTTGCACGCGGCCTTGCAGGTCCGGGTCGGCCAGTACGCCGGCGAGCAACGGGCGGGCTTCGTCGCAGGTGCGGCACCAGGCGGCGCAGAGGCAGTAGAGGTCGAGCGAGGCGGGCACGCGTGCAAACAAGGGGGGAGGGACGTCGGCCCCGCGATTATTTCCCGTGGCCTGCCTACGATCCGGGCTCATTGCAACCGGGAGTTCTGCATGCCCGAGTACCTGGCCCCTGGCGTGTTCGTCGAGGAGGTGTCGTTCCGTGCCAAGTCCATCGAAGGCGTCGAGACCTCGACGGCGGGCTTCGTCGGCCCTTGCGCCTATGGGCCGGTGACGGGCGACGCGCCGCTGGTGACGAGCTTGCTGGAGTTCGAGCGACTCTTCGGCCCCGACCTGCCTTTGCAGCACGCGGCAGCGCCCGGCGATGCGGGGCCAAGCAGCACGCCCGGGTTGTGGCCGGCCGTGCGGGCCTTCTTTGCCGAAGGCGGTTTGCGCCTGCACGTGGCGCGGGTGTTTGTGCCTGGCGTGCCTGGCGTGCCTGGCGCGCAGAGCGATGGGCGTGCGCGTGTCAGCGTCAACGCGGCCGGCTTGCTGGTGCAGTGGGCGGCGCGCCACCCAGGTCGGCTGGGCAATGGCCGCCTGCAGTGGCGCCTGAGCTTGGGCGCCGAGCTGCTGGTGGGCGCCGCATCGCCAGGCTTGCGGCCGGGCGATGTGGTGTTGGTGCAGGGCCCTGGGTGGGTGGCCGGCGCGGGTCTCCTGGGCGGGTGTGCGCGCCTGCAGCAGGACGCCGCGGGTGCCTGGCGGCTGCAGGGCGTGGCGACGCCGCCGGAGGGCTTGCCGCTGAGCGTGGCGACGAGCTTGCGCCCGCTGCGCCTGGACCTTGGCTTGCAAAGCGCGGCAGGGCCGGATTTGGGGCAGCTGTCGGCGCTGAGCTTGGGCGAGTTGGCGGCGCGCACCTCGCCCGAGTCTGGTGACGCACCGGTCTGTCTGTTGCAGGCGCAGGGCCTGGTTGCGAGCGACGGCCTGGCCTGGTTGCGCTGGCTGCTGGCCCAAGGCCTGCCGGCCAACCCCACCCTGGCTGACCTGGTGGCGGGCCTGCCGCTGGAGATGACGCTGAGCGGTGGGCACGACGGCCAGCGCCCCGGCCCCACGGACCATGCGGGCAGCGCCGAGCCGCGCAGCGGTCTGCATCGCCTGGCGGGAACGCCGTCGCTCGATGCCATCAGTCAGGTGGCGGCACCGGTGGCCATGCTGGGGTCGCCGCGTGCGGCCGACGAAGCGCTGCCCCTCGCCCTGGCCTTGGTGGCGCATGCTGAGGCGCAGCGCTACCGCCTCGCGTTGATCGACCCGCCCCCGCGTGCGGACGTGACCGCACTGCGCGCCTTCCGCACCGGCCTCAATAGCTCCCGCGCGGCGCTCTATGCGCCGTGGGTGGAGGTGCCCGCCCTGGCGGCGAACGAGCCGACGCTGCGCCTTCCACCATCGGCCCTGATGGCAGGCATCTGTGCTCGCACCGATGTCCAGCGCGGCGTGCACAAGGCGCCGGCCAATGAGGGCCTGCAGAGTGTGTTGGCCCTGGAGTCCAACTTTGATACGGGCCAGCAGGAGCTGCTCAACGCCGAGGGCATCAATCTGCTGCGCCGCTTCGAGGGGCGCGGCCTGCGTGTCTGGGGTGCGCGTACCTTGAGCCATGACCCCGAATGGCGCTATGTGCCGGTGCGGCGCTTGTTCAACTACCTGGAGCGCTCGATCGACCTGGGCACGCAGTGGGCGGTGTTCGAGCCCAATGGCGAGCCGCTCTGGGCCCAGGTGCGCCAGGCGGTCGAGGACTTTCTGTTCAAGCAATGGCGCAACGGCGCGCTGCTGGGCAGCAAGCCCGAGGAGGCCTACTTCGTCCGCTGTGACCGCACGACCATGACGCAAGGCGACCTGGACGCCGGGCGCCTGATCGTGCTGGTGGGGGTGGCGGTGGTGAAGCCGGCCGAGTTCGTGATCTTCCGGGTGGGCCAGTTCACGGCGCAGGCCGTATCCTGAACGCCCCGTTCACTCCCTCCGCCTTTGCCATGCGCGCCATGTTCAGCCTGCTCGGCCTTTTGATCGTTGCGGCCATCGTTCTGATGCTGGTCAAGCAGCAGCTCGGTGGGCTCAAAGCGCCTGCGGCAGCAAGACCCGGCGGCGCCGCGAGCAGTGTGACGAGCAGCGGTCCCGGCAGCGGGCCCGCCGGCACGCTCACTCAGCCCCAGGCTGTGGGCCAGCAAGTGCAGGGCACGCTGGACGAAGCGGCAAGGCGCACCGCCGAGGCGGCGTCGGCGGCGGGGAATTGATCAAGCCAAGACAGCGCGCGCCAGCTCGCGCACGCTCATGGGCGCAGAGCCCTCGGCCTTGTTGTTGACGGTGACGTAGCTGCGGTAGCCAGCTTCACTGGTGGCCCGGATGACGCGGGCCAAGGCCTGGCGGGTTTCCGGGTCGGGGTCCTGCATGCGCTCGAACTCGCCGTACCTGGCCACGGCATCCTCATAGCCGAAGGCGCCGTGCTTGCGGTGCAGGTTCCAACGGCAGACCAGTGGGCCTGGCCAAAGCGCGCGCAGCAGCGGAAGCTGGGCTTCGATGGGCGGCAACTTGGGATGCAGACTCAGGCAGTAGCGCGCGCCCCGCGCCTTGAGGACGGTGGCGAACTCGGGCGTCAGCCACTCTGGGTCTCGCACCTCGATGGCCACCACGCCGTGCGGCAGCGCGGGAAGCGCGGCGAGCAGAGCGTCCAGCCTTTGCAGCTGCTCGGACATGCGCCGGCGCAGCTGAGGTGGCAGCGGGCTGATCTGGAAGACCAAGGCTCCGAGCTTGGCCCCCAAACCTTCGATGGCCGGCTCGACGAATTCGCGTCGTGCGAGTTCGCCATCGAGAAAGCTCGGGTTCAGCGATTGGCC
>CALMQC010000574.1 GCA_937871895.1 uncultured Roseateles sp.
CCCCGCAAACCTCCGCTCCTCGGCACCCCAAAAGTCCGCGCCCCAGCCAGCCCGGGCGGGCCTTTGTGGACGACGGTGGGCGACTGAGCCGGACGCGCAAGACGCAGACACATCAATGCTGCTCGGCCCGCTCAGGCGGGGAGAGGTTTGCGTAGTAGATCAATGGCCACCCTGGACAATGCCGTCCTGCCCTATGCAGACCGCCGTTGCATTACGCCGATTGGCTATGGCAAGTTTGGTGCAACAGATCATTCATCTCTAGGGAAGGTCTGCAAAACCCCGCCCACGCAGGCTACTGAGGTCGGGCGCGGCTCTTGAGGCGGAATCCGCTGTGCGGCGAGGCCCAGCGGCGCATCGCCGGCAATGATTTCGCGTCCTCCCGAGGGCCTGCGGCCGCATCGCAGGCGCACTCATCCCCGCGTCCCCAGCAGTTGTCGCCGTGCCATCCACAGATTGCTCAGCGCAAACAGCATCGTCAGCCGCGCGGTGTTCTTCGCCAGGCCCCGGTAGCGCACCTTCGCGTAACCGAACTGCTGCTTGACCACACGAAACGGGTGCTCGACCTTGGCCCGCATGCTCGCCTTGAGCTGCTCCACCTTGTCCAGCAGCCGATCCACTTCGCGCGTCGGGTCAAGCGCGCGGCGCCGGCCCGGGCGCATCGCGATGTGCCAGTCCACCTTCAGGCCCCGGGCCTCTTCGCGCTTGCCCACGCCCCGGTAGCCCGCATCGGCAAACACGACCTTCTCTTCCCCGTGCAGCAACGCCGCCGCCTGCGTCACATCGTTGACGTTGGCTGCCGTGCCGATGACGGTGTGCACCAGCCCCGACTCGGCGTCCACGCCGATGTGCGCCTTCATCCCGAAGTGCCACTGCTGGCCCTTCTTGGTCTGATGCATCTCGGGGTCGCGCTCGCCATCCAGGTTCTTGGTCGAGCTCGGCGCGGCGATGATGGTAGCGTCCACCACCGTGCCGGTCTTGAGCATCAGGCCTTGCTGAGCCAGCCCAGCGTTGATGGCGGCCAGCAGCTGCGGCGTCAGCTGGTGCCTCTCCAGCAGGTGGCGAAAGCGCAGGATCGTGGTCTCGTCGGGCATGCGTGCGGCGCCCTCCAGCCCGGCGAAGCGGCGGTACAGCGGGCGCTCGTGCAACTCCTCTTCCATGGCCGGATCGCTGAGGTTCCACCACAGCTGCAGGCAGTGGATGCGCAGCATCGTCTCGATGGGAAACGGCGGCCTGCCACCCAACGCCTGGTGGGCGCCTCGCGCATGCGGCTGGATCAGCGACACCAGCGCGGCCCACGGCACCACCTGATTCATCTCGTCGAGGAAGACTTCCTTGCGGGTCTTCTTGGGCAGCGGGTCAAGGCCGAGCGTGATCTGGTCCATGCCCCGCATCGTCCTCGACTCTTATGCCACTTGCCAGTCGGATTGACGCGAGGTTTTGCAGACCTTCCCTAGCTACCGATATGAATCTCAAGCTCATTGCCTTTGCCCTTCTCGTTTGCAGCACTTCAACACAGGCGCAGATCTTCGACTGGTCCCGCTTGGATGGAACCTGGGCAGAGAGCACAAGGAACTTGTACGGCTGTCGGGCCGACAACCTTCACCATGTTTTCGTGTTGAGCGAGGACAAGAAGACCATTACGTTCAAGTTGGACCGTCTGTGGCGCATCGGCACAGGCCAGGAGGTTCGAGAGTACAAGGCCTCGGTTGTGGCTCAATCTGAATGGAGTTTGTTCATTCGCTACGGTGCAGAACTCGAAGGAATTCCAGAGCAGATGCGAGAGTGGGAGCTTCGCTTTATCGGACCTGGTGCCTACCGGTGGCGATCCACAGCTTGGGCGCCCAACGAGTTCAACGACGTAATCGGAGTCCGCTGCGAGTGACGCCGAACCAGTCGCTCGGGTGGGCCTCCACCAACTGGCCCTTCAGCTTCAACGTCGATCCAGTTCACAGAGCTCAGCGCCCCTCACCCCACCCTCTCCATCACCCCCCCCACTCACCCTTACCACCTGCCCCGGCGCCATCGGCGTCCAGTGCTCGCTGTCGTCGCCCAGGGGTTCTGAGGCGATGGCCCAGCCGCCGGCTTGGGGCTTGGTGTAGAGGCTGGGGGGCTGGTCGTCGCTGGCCCAGCGGATGGCCCAGAGGGTGGTGCCGTCGGTGAGGGCGGCGGCAAAGCGCAGGGGTTCGTCGATGCCGGCTTGCTGCATGGCTTGCAGCGTGCTGCCGAGCACGTGCTGGATGGCCTTTGGCGCGCTCAGGCCAGCGTCGAGCTGCTGGACGATGAGCAAAAAGAGCAGCTCCGAGTCCGTCGCGCCGCGTCGGTGCTCGAAGAGCGCGTCGGGCAGCTGACCCTCTAGCGTGCGGCGCAACTTGGCGTAGCCGCCGATCTGGCCGTTGTGGATGAGCATGTAGCGGCCGTGGTGGAAGGGGTGGCAGTTTTGCCGCGCGATGCCGCCGCCGGTGGCGGCGCGCACATGGGCGAGGAAGCAGCGTGAGCGCACGTTGGCGCACAGGCTCAAGAGGTTCTCGTCGCTCCAGGCGGGCATGACCTCGCGGTAGACGCCGGGCTCGGGGCGCTCGCCGTACCAGCCAATGCCAAAGCCGTCGCCATTGGTCACCGTGCGGGCCTGGACGGCGCTGAGGCTCTGCTTGACAAGCGAGTGGCTGGGCTTGCAGACCAGGTCTTCGAGCAGGATGGGGTCGCCCGCGTAGGCGAGGAATCGGCACATGGGCGCATGGTGGCGGCGCCGGGCGCTGTGGGGCAAGGGCCCAGGCGCTGCTGGGCTCCTCCTGCTGTGCAACACTGCCCAGCTACCGCCTCGCCGAGCTTGATCCCACCATGAAACTGTTGTTCGTTGCCGACCCGCTGGAG